>JBMFPL010000122.1:0-8908 GCA_049969115.1 Bryobacteraceae bacterium
CTCCACCAGGCGGATGCCGCGCGGATCCATCGCGTCCAAAGTGCATTCCAAATGCACACGCGCCTCCCGACTCCGCGTGAAGCCAAGAACCCGGTAGCGCACGAAGACGCTTTCGCCCCGGCCGAACTGAAAACTTGGACCCAGCGGCGGCCCCCCCTCGTACTGGTGCAGCGTGACTGCCGCGATACTGAGGCTGGCGGGCACGGCGGCTGGCGGCAGCGCCGGCAACACCCACAATGCGACCAGCGCGAGCATGGCCAGCGTCACCGCGAACTCACACCCGGCGCAGCCAGGGGCAATTGCGGGGATGGCGCGGTATGGAAGGGCAACTCGATGAACGCCTCGCGCTCGGTATCGTCGTCCATCACGGCCGCTACGCGCAACCGGTAGGCGCCTCCGGGGACGTCAAAGGCGACGCGCCCGTGCTCGGTGGCCGCAGGTTGGACGGTGCGCAGGTACCCCAGCCATTCCGGCACCCCGTCCCCGCGGTCCAACTCCGGATAGAGGCGGCCGTCGGACGCAACCAGGACGAAAGGCGGGATGTCGGCTTCGCGAATCCCGCTGTTGGTGATCGTGAGACGGACCAGCAGGAAGCGATGCTGGGGCAGGCGCGCGTTCGGACCTTCGCCCAGCCGGTCGTGCCAGGCCAGGTCCTCGGCTACGTAAACCAGCGGGCCGACCTCCACCCGCTCCCCAAGATTGAAAACCCGGGCCGTGGGCGCGGCGGAACGGTGCGAGCAGCCCGCTGGGAGAAGGCCCCAACAAAGCAGTGCAACGAGCAGACGGCGATGCGCGGAATGAACAGACAAGAGCGCCTGGACCAACTGACACCTCGACGAGCTATGCTAGCAGAGGGCCCGCGGCCCCGCCTGGCCGGCGCTCGCCGCTCAGCCTCTCAGGGCCGCCAGTTCAGCCATTCTCCCGGAGCGAATGGCTGCCACTCGACGGTTTCCAGAACGGGCAAGGCCTCCTTCTTTTCCTCGTGCACGTAACTTCTGGCGATAGCGTACGCGTGATCGCGGGCCTTCGCCTCGTCGAACTGGCGGACCCCTTGAATCACCAGGTCGGGGCCGAGAATCAGGACGTTGCAGTGGTCGAAATCGCAGGATACCAGCAAGCTGAGATAGTGGTAGCGCGCCTTGTAGCCCTTCAGGGGCCGGAACATGGAGCACCTCGCAGCTTCATTTTAGAGGCTTGCCGGCGGAAAGGCCAGAGGTTTTTCGTGGCCTCGCTGCTCGCTCTCGGGCTGCTGTTACACTGGCTCTCAGATGGCCTTGGGGACCGGCAGCAGGTGGAGCGTCGCGGTAGCCCAACTGGCCCAGTCTCCTCCCATCCGTGAATGTCTCCAGTGGCTGAGTCGCGAAAAGCAGTGGGTCCAGGAACAGCATCTGCAAATCTGCCGGATCCCGGCGCCAACCTTCTTCGAGCAGAAGCGGGCGGAATGGATCGCCGCCCAGCTCCGAAGCTGGGGCTGCGAGGTGCAGATGGACCGTGCCGGCAACGTCATCGCTTTCCCGCAACCCGCGCAGGGGCCACTCATCGCCCTCACCGCACACCTCGACACCGTCCTGGCCCCGCGGCACAAGGATGAGATCGTGGTGGAGCCCGGCGGCCGGCTCCGCGGTCCCGGAGTGGCAGACAACGGGGCGGGGCTAGCTGCTTTGCTTGCCATTGCATGCGCCTGGAAGACGTATAACCCCGTGCGCGACCCTGCCTACGGTCTCGCTTTGGTTGCCAACGTATGCGAGGAGGGGGAAGGCAACCTGAGCGGGATGCGTCACTTGTGCACGGCCTCGCCGCTGGCTGCACGCTGGCGGGCCTTCGTCGTGCTGGACGGGCCCTGCCTGGACCACATTACCTGCCGGGCAATCGCCAGCCGCCGTTTCGAAATCGTATTCTCTGGTCCCGGCGGGCATAGTTGGAGTGACGCGGGCATCGTGAACCCGGTTCACGCAGTCAGCCGGGCCATCACCCTGTTCACCGACCGCTGTGCCGACGCCGCCGGGCAGGGCGCTGGCCGTTCTTTCAATTTCGGCTTGATCGAAGGGGGGACCAGCATTAACGCCATCCCCGCCACCGCCCGAGCCAAGGTGGACCTGCGGGCCGAGCGGGAAGAGGATCTGGAGCCGTGGGTCCAGCTACTGGGCGCGGTCGTCGAGGAAGCGGTCGAGGCTGAAAATCAGCGGGCGGTGGCTGGCAAGCTCACCGGAAAACTGCGGGAAATTGGTTTCCGTCCTGGCGGCCAGCTCCCCGCTGACTCGCCCCTGCTGGCATGCATCCGGGCCGTGGACGCGCATTTGGGAATCCGGTCGCGGCTCGATTCTGCTTCCACCGACGCCAACATCCCGCTTTCCCTGGGGGTGCCCGCCATTTCTGTCGGGGCTGGCGGTCAGGGAGGTGGCGCGCACACCGAGGCCGAATGGTACCACCCCGAGGGCCGCGACCTTGGACTGAAGCGAATTCTCCTGCTGGTGTGCCTGCTCCTGCAGCGGGAGACCTGGGCGCTTTGACGGTGAAGAAACCCGCGAGCTGGCAGGCCGATTTGGCGCTGGCGGGGGTTGCGCTCATCTGGGGCTCGACGTTCGTAGTCGTCAAGGAAGCCCTGCGCGATGTCTCGCCCTTGCTGTTTCTCGCGCTGCGTTTCACTCTGGCCGCGGTTGCCCTGGCGCTGGTCGCGCGACCGTTGGCGGGAAAATTCGGTGAGTCCAAAAAGCTCCTAGCAGGCGGGATCGTGGCGGGACTTTGCTTGTTCGGCGGATACTGGCTTCAAACTGCCGGGCTACGCTACACGACGCCTTCCAAATCTGCCTTCCTCACCGGCCTTTCCGTCGTCATGGTTCCCTTGTTGGGAGGGCTGATTCACCGCCGCCCGCCCGCGGCAGCCGAGCTCGCCGGCGTCCTGCTGGCGACCATCGGCATGGGCCTGCTCACGCTGGAGGACGGTTTGGACCGTCTCAACCCTGGGGACGTGCTCACACTGGGATGTGCTGCCGGCTTCGCCTTCCACATACTGGCCCTCGGCCACTGGGCCCCGAGGGTTAACTACCAGGCCCTGACGTTGATCCAGATCGCGACGACCGCATTGTGCGCCGCCGCCCTCTGTCACGGAGAGCCGGCGTACCTGCGATGGTCCCCGCGCGTGGCACTGGCGCTGGTGGTGACGGGCCTGCTCGCTACGGCGCTGGCCTTCTCCGTGCAGGCATGGGCGCAGCAGCGCACCACCCCTGGGCACACCGCCCTGATCTTCGCGCTGGAACCGGTCTTCGCCTGGCTGACATCGTTTTTGGTAACGGGAGAGAGGCTCGCTTTCCGGCAGGCGATCGGCGCGCTAGTTATTCTCGGGGGAATCCTTCAAGTCGAGCTGAAACCTCTCGGCAGCCCCCGCGGCAGGTGCACCGGTGCTAATCCTGGGATATAATGGTGCTAAACGACTACCGGAGCGGCCATCCCATGAATCTGCTTGCCCGAATTCGCGCGCAACGGCTGTTGTCTGTCACGCTTGTGCTGTTCACCCTATCCCTTGGTATCCTCATCGGCACTCTGGTCACGGGGAATGTGCGTGCGGGAAGCTGGCAATCCAGCTACGCGAAGGACGCTACCCCACTTCAGATCCCGGATCCTGTGGACCTTTCCACGGCCTTTACCCATCTGGCCAAGCAGCTTTCCCCTTCCGTAGTCAACATCACCTCCACGTACGGCACGCCCGCGCGCCAGCAGCAACGGGGACAGCGCCAGCGACAGCGGCAGCAGTCGCCCTATGACGAGGAAGAGCCGGGCTGGGATTGGTTCCGCCGCTTCTTCGGCAGCCCGTTCGAGGACCTGCCTCCCAGGCCCTTCCGTCGCCAGGGCACCGGCTCCGGGGTCGTGGTTGACAAAAACGGTTACATCATCACCAACCTGCACGTGGTCGAGGACGCCAGCCGGATCCAGGTCAAGTTTCATAGCGATCCCAAGTTGTACGAGGCCAAGCTGATCGGTTCGGACCCTGAGACCGATCTGGCGGTGATCAAAGTCGAGGGCGTCGGCCACCCGCTAGTTCCGGCCAAGATGGGCAATTCCGACGCCACGCAGGTGGGCGATTGGGTGATCGCCATCGGCTCCCCGTTCGGGCTGGAAGCCACCGTGACTGCGGGCATCATCAGCGCCAAAGGCCGTCAGGTGGGCGATCCCGAACACCAGCTTCAACGCTTCCTGCAAACCGACGCGGCCATCAATCCGGGCAACAGCGGGGGCCCCCTGGTCAACGTGCGCGGCGAGGTCATCGGCATCAACACCGCGATTGCCACCGACACGGGCAGTTACGCGGGCGTCGGTTTCGCGCTGCCCGTCAACCTGGCGGTGAGCGTCTACAACCAGATCATAAAGACCGGCAAGGTGTCCCGCGGCTCCATCGGCATCGAATTCCGGCAGGGGCGCGAGGACCTGCTGAAAGCTTACGGCGCCACCCAAGGGGTCTTTGTCGAGCGCGTGGCGCCGGGCGGGCCGGCGGAAAAAGCGGGCATCAAAGCCGAGGACATCATCATCGCTTACAATGGCCAGCCAGTCAAGGACGGCGACGATCTGGTCAACCGCGTGGCCAACACGCCGGTCGGCAGCGAGGCCACCGTCACCGTCCTGCGCGACGGCAAGAAGATGGATTTCAAGGTCAAGATCGCCGAGCGGACCGAGGTGTTCCCGCACCTGGTCGGGCGGCGCCTGCGCCCCGAAGCACCCGGCGTCGAGGCCGGAACGCAAGCCCGCTTCGGCATGAGCATCAAGAACCTCACCGATAACGACCGCGAGCGTCTGGGCTACCAGGGCAGCGGCGTGCTGATCACGGAAGTCGAGCCAGGTTCGTTCGCCGAGGACATCGGCTTGATGCCGCGCGATATCATCACGGCGATCAACCGGCAGCCGGTGAATTCGGTGGACGACGTGTTGCGCATCCAGCGCGGTCTCAAGCCGGGCGATGCCGTGGCCTTCCGCGTCATGCGCGCGGCGCCTGCCGCGGGGCGCGGACAACAGCCAGAATGGCAGCCGTTCTTCGCTGCCGGTACGCTGCCTCAGAATCCCAATTGACGATCCATCGCGCCCGCGCGAGCGTGATAGGATAAATGCGGTTTCAGAGAGGGAGCACCATTGGTGCGCAAGGGTGGTCTGTGGTTGATCGCGTGGGTTTTGCTGGCCGCCGCAGCGGGCGGGCAACAGCCAAAGGAGAGCCAGCGCGCCGTTGCTCAACAGAAAGGATCCAGCCAGCCAGCTCGCGCGTCGCATAAGGCCACTACGGCCAGAAAGGCAGTGACGCGTAAGGCTACCCGGAAGACTAGCTCGAGCTCGCGCCGGAGGGCCTCCAACTCGCGGCAATCCCGGCGGCCACGCACCCAGCAGGCCCCGACCCCCGAGCGATACTCCCAGATCCAGCAAGCCCTCATCGAGCGCGGTTACTTGAAAGGTCCGGCGACAGGCCAGTGGGGCCCGGAGAGCGTGGAGGCACTCAAGCGTTTCCAGCAGGATCACAACCTGGAAGCCACCGGAAAGCTGAATGCCCTCACCCTGATCGCCCTAGGCCTGGGCCCGAGCCGCTCCGCGCTCAACAGTCCACGGGCAGCGGCGGCCGACGGCCAGGCAGCGCTAGAGGAAAAACCGGAATGATCATCGGCGTCCCCAAGGAGATCAAAGACCACGAGACCCGCGTGGGGTTGGTGCCCAGCGGCGTTGCGGCATTGCGCGAAGCGGGCCACAGGGTCATCGTCCAGCGCTCCGCTGGCGAGGGAAGCTCGATCCCCGACGAGCAGTACGCCGAGGCTGGAGCCGAGCTTGTACCGGACGCTGCCGAAGTGTGGAAGCGCGCCGATCTGGTCGTGAAGGTCAAAGAGCCGCAGCCAGCCGAGTACGATTATCTCCGTCCCGGCCTGGTGCTGTTCACCTACCTCCATCTGGCCCCGCTGCCCGAGTTGACTGAGCGCCTGCTGGAGCGCCGGGTCAACGCCATTGCTTACGAAACTGTCCGCGAACCCGATGGTTCTCTGCCTTTGTTGACGCCGATGAGCGAGGTCGCCGGGCGGCTGGCAGTGCAAATCGGCGCGGTCTATCTGGAAGCGCCCAACGGCGGCCGCGGCGTGTTGCTTGGCGGGGTGCCGGGCGTGGCGCCCGCCGAGGTCGTGATTCTGGGTGGTGGCGTAGTGGGCAATAACGCGGCGCGAATCGCCTTCGGCATGGGCGCGCGGGTGACCATCATTGACAAGAACCTGAACCGGTTGCGGCAGCTCGACGACCTTTTCGGCAGCCAGGTCGTCACCCTGGCTTCCAACGCCTGGACGGTGCGCGAGGCGGTGCGCAGGGCAGACCTGGTCATCGGAGCGGTGCTCATCCCGGGAGCGGCAGCGCCCAAGCTGGTCCGCCGCGAAATGATCGCGGGCATGAAGAAGGGCGCCGTGGTCGTTGACGTATCCATTGACCAGGGGGGATGCCTGGAGACTTCGCGACCCACAACTCATACGGATCCGGTGTACTGGGTGGACGGCGTGCTGCACTACTGCGTCTCCAACATGCCCGCTGCGGTGCCCCACACCTCCACCTTCGCGCTCACCAACGCGACCTTTCCCTACCTGTTCGAGCTGGCCAACAAGGGTTTGGAGCAGGCCTGCATGGACCACCCGGCCATCGCCGAAGGCGTCAACACTTACCAGGGCCAGTTGACCCACCCGGCGGTGGCCGAGGCTCAGGGGCGCCCGTGGCGCGAGCTGCGATCGTTGATCTGAAAGCCAGCGCGCCTGCCCGGCAGGTTTACCGTAGGATAAAAAGAGAAAGGAAAGCCAAGGAGGCAACATGAAGATCCGTCCGCTGCATGACCGTGTGCTGGTTCGCCGCCTGGAAGAGGAAGAGCAGAAAGTGGGAGGAATCATTATCCCGGACACGGCCAAAGAGAAGCCCCAACAAGGCGAGGTCGTCGGCGTCGGCAACGGCAAGCTGCTGGAAAACGGCGAGAGGGTGCCGCTCGACGTCAAAGTCGGCGACCGCATCCTGTTTGGCAAGTACGCGGGCGCGGATGTCAAGATTGACGGCGAGGAGTACCTGATCCTCCGCGAGGACGAGATCCTGGCGGTCTTGGAGTAAGGCTTCCTAGCCGGGCCACCCAAGTGCTTGTGCTACCCTAGAAAAGCGCCTCGTCGAGGAATGGCTTCATGGTGCATGGAATCAGAAGTTGTTTGCTGTGCCTGATCTTGCTGATCGTGCCGGCTTTCGGCCAGAGCAAAGTGGCGGTGGTGAACTTCCAGCGCGCCCTGCTGGACACCGCCGAGATCAAGAAGGCCTCTGCCGACCTGGAAGCCAAATATAAGCCGCGCCAGGCCGAGCTGGAAAAGATCCGTCAGGAGATCCAGGATCTCCAGCAGAAGCTCCAGTCGCTGGCGGGCAAGCTCACGCCGCAGGCCGAATCCGAGATGAATTTCCAGCTCCAGCGCAAGCAGCGTGATTTTCAGCGCCTGAGTGAGGACTTGCAATCCGATGTGGACGAGGAGCGCAACGCGATCCTCACCAAGGCCGGGCAGCGCATGCGCGAGATCATCAACAAGCTGGCGGAAGAAAAGGGCGCGGATGTGATCATTGACGCCAGCAACACGCTTTACTTCAAGCCCGCGCTGGACCTTACCCAGGAGGCCACCGCCGCCTACGACAAGGCGTACCCGGTCAAGTGAGCAGTCTCGCCGGGAGGCGACCATGTCGGATTTTCTCAGCGGCTACGGGGTGCAGGAAGAACGCCGGGAGCGGATCATCCGCTGGACGGCAATCATCCTGGTAGCCGCAGGCGTGGTGGGGGGCAGTCTGCACCTGGCTTTGCGGACGCACGCCGCGCGCCGTCAGGTCAACCAGTTCCTCGAGGCGCTCCAGCGCGGGGATTACCGGGGCGCTTACCGGATGTGGGGCTGCACGGAGACGAACCCCTGCCGCGACTACAGCTTCGAGAAATTCATGGAGGACTGGGGGCCGCAAAGCCCGCACGCCAACATCAAGGCTGCCCGCGTCGTGAACATCAACCCGCGCACCTGCGGACCCGGCGCTCTCTACACCTTGGGAACCATCGCCGCTCACCTGCTGGGCGAACGCGGCTGCGATTGCGGCACCGGCGTGATCCATCGGCTCGAATTTCCCGGGGGCGAAGAGATCTCGCTGTGGTACGAGCGCAAGGATGGCACGCTCGGTTTCGCGCCCTGGCCCGCGTGCTTGCCCCAGCCCAAGGCTTTTCAGTGAGCCACGTCCGATCCCGCCGCCGCGTGGCTGAGCGCGCCTGAGGACACGGGCATAATCGCACGCCAGCGGCGCGCCATCCCACAAGCGCCTGCGTACATCAGCCCTCCGATAAGGAGCGTCTCGCGCAGGCCGGCGTAGAGCCCCAGCGCCACGGCGCCGACGCTGCCCAGCACGCTGGCCGCTGCATTGAGCGTCCACGCCCACCGCACGGCGGCGGGGCGCCGCCGCTCCAGTTGCGCCAGCCCGCAAGGGAAGGCCACGCCCATCAGGAAGGCGGCCGGGGCTACGGTGAGTACCGTGACCAGGACCTTCAGCGGCGACGGCCACGCCACCGGCGCTGCCGACAGCCAGCCGGCCAGCGCCGCCAGCAGGAAGATCAGAGCGATCACCGCGGCCAGGAGGCGGTGTAGCCGTTGGCCTTCTTCACCGGCCAGGCGACGGCTGAAGTAACTGCCCAGGCCGGTGGCCACCAGCATCGAAAAAATGATCACGCTGAGGGCGGTGGCCGGGCGGCCCAGCAGCAGGACGAACTTCTGCACCAGGGCCACCTGGACAAGGATGTAGCCCGCCCCGATGAAAACAAAATAGGCCAGAAATGTCCAAATCGCGCCGCCCCAGCCAATCCGCTCTCGCGCCAACAAAGGCGGCAGGGCCAGCATCACCGCCATCGCCAGCAAGC
>JBMFPL010000123.1:0-8879 GCA_049969115.1 Bryobacteraceae bacterium
CCCGGTTACCCCTATTCGGAGCCCCATCCCGATCGCCTCGGCACCATCGCCACGCTGCGGGGGTTGCGGCCGGCCCCACCGGAACGCTGCCGCGTGCTCGAGCTGGGTTGCGGGGATGGCGGCAACCTGATCCCCATGGTCTGGGCGCTGCCCGATAGCCGCTTCGTGGGAGTGGACCGGTCCCGGCGAGCGGTGGCAGCGGCCCGCGAAGCCATCAACGCTCTCGGTCTCACCAACATCCGAGGTGCGCCACGCGGACCTGCTCGAAATCGGGCCCGAATGGGGCCTCTTCGACTACGTCATCGCGCACGGGCTATTCTCCTGGGTCCCGGAGGCGGTGCGCGAGAAGATCCTCGCTATCGCCGGTGAGCACCTGGCGCTTCACGGCGTGGCCTACGTCAGCGACGACACTTACCCGGGCGGACGGCTACGCGAAGCGGTGCCCGAAATGATGCTGTATCACACGCGGCACGCCCCGGACGCGGCGACCAGAGTGCGCATGGCGCGGGGGCCGGTGGAGGCGCTTTGCGAGGGCCTTTCCCGGCAAGATCCCTACCGGGCGTTCCTGGCCGCTGTGATCGAACGCATCGCCGCGCGGCCGGACGCATGCCTGTATCACGACCAGCTTGCGGAGATCTATCAACCGGTGTACTTTCATGAGCTCGTAGCACGGGCGGAAAGGCACGGCTTGCAGTACCTGGGCGAAGCCGACTTTTCCGACGTGCGCCTGCCCGAGATGCCAGCCGGCGCGGCCCGCATGCTGGAGACCGCAACTGACGATCCCCTGGTAGCCGAGCAGTATCGAGACTTTCTGCGCTGCCGATGCTTCCGGCGCACCCTGCTTTGCCGTCGCGAAACGCCAGTGGATCGCGCGGTCGCGCCCGAGCGCCTGCGAGGCCTGTACGTCGCTTCGGCCTTCGCTCCCGCGCAGGCGCCCCATCTGCAGCCCCGCATACCGGTGGAGTTACACGGCCCGCGCCGACGAAAAGTGACCAGCGATCATCCGCTGACCAAAGCGACGCTGGCCGTGCTGGCCCAGTACTGGCCGGCGGCGCTTCCTTTCCACGACCTGCTGCGAGAAGTGCAGGGCGCGCTCGGGCAGGCGCAAGCCGACGCCAGCTCACTCGCGGAGGTGCTGGTGCAGGCTTCTGCCGCCGACGTCGTGGAGCTGCACGCGTGGGCAGCGCCGATGGCGGCGCGCCCCGGCGAACGACCGCAAGCCTCGGCGCTGGCCCGCTGGCAGGCCGCTGGAGGCATCGAAGTCACCACGCTGCGCCACACCGCGGTTCGTCTGGAAAGCGACCGGGAACGGCGGCTCCTGGAACTGCTGGATGGCACGCGCGATCGCGGTGCCCTCCTGCGCGAACAGGACCTAGCCGAGCTGAGCGCGGGACAATTGGAGGCCGCTTTGCGGAGCCTCGCCCGGATCGGCCTGCTCGTGTGCTAGAATCCGCGAAGGATTCCCGTGGAGGCTTATCCATGCCCTCAGGCAATGACAACAGCCGACGTTCCTTCGTGAAGGCGGGAGCGGCTGCCGCAGCCGGCGCCATGCTTGCCCGCCCGTTGCAGGAGAAACTGGCCCTGTTCGGCGGCCCCAAGACCGTCACCTTCCCTGACCGCCAACACAGCGAACTCATCAAGTGGCCGCGGTATGGCCCGGCCGAAAAGGAGGCCATCCTGCGGCTGATCGACAGCGGGCGCTTTTACGATGAAGCACCCCAGTTCGAGAAGGAATGGAAGGAGTACACCGGCATCCCCTACTGCAAAACTCACATGAACGGGACCAGCGCGCTCACTTCCATGTACTTCGCGCTCAACCTGCCGCCGGGCAGCGAAATCATGGTGCCCTCGTACACCTTCTTCGCCACGTGCCTGTGCATGCGCTTCTTCGATTGCGTGCCCATCTTCGTGGACATCAACCCGCGCACGGCCACCTTCGATCTGGACGACGCGAAGCGGAAGCTGACGCCGCGCACCAAAGCCATCGTGGTCATGCACTCCTGGGGCATGCCCTGCGAGATGGACAAGATCGCCGACTTCGCGCGCGAGAAGGGCCTCATCCTTTGCGAGGATGCGGCGCACGCGCACGGCGCCGAAATGCAGGGCAAGAAGATCGGCACCTGGGGCGCGATGGCGATCTTCAGCTTCCAGACCACCAAGGTCCTGCCTTCGGTGGAGGGCGGCATGGGCATGTACCAGACGCGCGAATACTACGAGCGCGCCGCCGCCTTCGGGCACTACGAGGATCCGCCCAAGTTCCCCAAGGACAGCCCCTACCGCAAGTACGTGGAGACGGGCTTCGGCCAGAAGTACCGCATGCATCCCTTCGCGGCGGCGGTGGCGCGCGTCCAGCTCCGCAGCCTGGAGGAGCGCAACGCGCTGGTGCGGGCCAATGTGCGCCGTCTCAACGACCGCCTGCTGCAACTGCCCGGCATCTCGGAGCCCTACTGCCGGCCGGACCAGAAACGCGTCTACTACAGCGCCAACATGCTCTTTTTTGACGAGGCCAGGGCGGGCTTCTCGCGCGAGGCGCTGATTAAGGCGCTGCGGGCCGAAGGCGTGCGCGCCAGCACGTGGGTCTATCCCGAACAGCACAAGTGCGCGATTTACGCGGAGCCCCAGTGGTGGCACCATCCGCCGGTGATCCCCGAGCGGATGCCGGGTTCCGAACAGGTCAACAAGACCCACTTTTTCGTGCCGCTGATTTACGGGGAAGCGCCGGAGCTGATCGAGCAGTACGTGAAGGCGTTCGAGAAGGTCTGGGCGCACCGCTCCGAGCTGGCCAAAGTTTGAGCGGAGCGCAGCGGTCGCTTCCTCACTCGGCGTTCCGCACGCAGCGGAAGCCGAGGCTGGGGTCATGCCAGCGCGCGGGCACGGGCAAGAACGCCGTCACAGTGGCGTGCTCCAGTTTGAGGACCCAAGAGCCGCCGCGCGCCGCGTACCACTCCTCGTCGGGCGCGGGCGGAGGCTGGAGCAACCTGGCGAAGCGCGCCACGGTTTCGGGCGAGGGGGTGACGCGCTGCTCCACGAATTCGGCTACGTTGCCTGTCATGTTCAGCGCGCCGAAGGGACTGGCCCCGCTGCGAAACGATCCTGCGGGCATGGCCGCGTGGACCATAAGGCTGGCGTTGTCGGCCACGTTGGCCCGCTCGGGATCCGCTTGGTCTCCCCAAGGATACAGGCGGCCATCGGACCCACGCGCGGCTTTCTCCCATTCCTCGGCTGTGGGCAGGCGTTTGTTGGCCCACGCCGCGAACTGCCTGGCCTCAGCAATGGTAATTTCGGCCACGGGGTAACTGAGCCGCGCCTCCGAGTAACCAGGCGGCGGGGCAATTCCTCTGGCTCGACAGAACTGCAAGTAAGCCGAGTAAGTAACTTCGGTCCGGTCAATATAGAACGCGGGCAACCAGACCTTGCGTTTTTCCGGCCCAAACACAAACTCGCCCGCAGGCACCAGCACCATTTCCCCGGTAGGGGTGGACAACACGGGGGGCAAGGATTTGGGCGCCGCGGTCGGGGGCGGCGAGGGGCGCCGGGAAACTACCCCGATCGCGACGGCGGCCAGCACCAGCGCTCCCAACGCGATCCAGCGCACCTTGACCGGCACGGTACGCAACACGCCACCGGCTTTCTGCCGGGCGGCGACCGCCCGGCTTCGCAGCGACGGCGCCAGGCAGCGGAGCCGCCGCCCCAAGTCCGCCAGGGCAGGCATGCGCGACGGCTTTCCCACCTGCGCAAGAATGCGTTCCAGTTCCTGGCGCACGGCGGTGAAGCTTTGGATGCGTTCGGCGGGGGACTTGGCCGTGCAGCGCGTAACGAGGTCGCACAAGGCGGGGGGCAAGCCCAGCAGCCGCATGGGGGTGAGATCGAGAGGCTTGCGCAGGATCTCGTGAAAGATGCGCTCGACAGTGTCGGCCTTGATGGGCTTGACCCCGGTCATCAGCTCGAACAGCAGGATGCCGAAGGCGTAAATGTCCACCAGCGGCGTCAACTTATGGCCCATTACCTGCTCGGGTGCCATGTAGTGAGGGGTGCCGAGGGTAAAGCCCGCGCGCGTGATGGACATGTCTTCGGTCTTGGCGATGCCGAAGTCCATCAGCTTGACCTTGCCGTCGGGGCTGATGTGGATGTTGTCGGGCTTGATGTCGCGATGAACGATGCCCTGCGCGTGGATGCACTCCATGGCGCGGGCGATCTGGATGGCGATGCGCAGGCGCGCAGGCAAATCGCCCGTGCGGCCATGTTCGATGGCAGAGCGCAGCGTCTCGCCGCGCAGGAATTCCATCACCATGTAGGGGCGGCCCTGGTCTTCCCCGAAGTCGTAAATGGCTACGATATTCTCGTGGTTGACGTTGCGCGCCATGCGGGCCTCGCGCAAAAAGCGCGCCCGCGCCTCGGGATCGCGGTTGGCCGCGTCGCTGAGGATCTTCAGGGCCACCGTGCCCCCGATCAGGGTGTCGCGCGCCCGGTAGACGTGCGACATGCCGCCACCCAGGAACTCTTCCAGTTCGTATTTGCCGATGCGTGCCGGTAGCGAAGGTTTGTCCATCAGCGCGCCACCTCGGTGACGCAGTTCCAGCCTGCGAAGTAGCCCTTGCGGAAGACCGGCGGGGCGCCCATCATGTCCAGGTCCAGGCGCACGGAAACCGGCTGCCCGGTCGCGGTGGTGACTTGTCGGCCTGCCTGCCCCGTGCGCAAGGTCCACTCCAGCGTGTAAACCGAACCGGACACCTGAGCTTTCTCCTCCCCGTCGGCGAAGAAATCGAACGCCGCCCATAGGCCATCATAGCGCGGCCACTGGAAGGGCTCTCCGCCGAAGCGGACCGTCATGCGGACGCCACCCGGTTGCCGCCCCGGCCAGGTGAACTGCTGGGTCAGGGTGCGGCCGGGACCGTTACTCAGAGTCTGGCCGTCAATGGTCAATTCAATGCTCTGGTTCAGGCCGGTCAGGTTGGAGCGCAACGAGTAGGTCAGTTGCGGCTGCTGGCCTCCCTTGTAAACCGCCTCGCTGAAGGCAGCGGCGCGGTTGAAGAAGGCCAGGAAGGCTGGCGTCGCGGTCATCGTTCCCCCCGGCTTGGCCACCCACTGTCCTCCCTGCTTGACGATGAGGTTTTGCAGGCTCTCGTTGTAGAAGCGCCACAGCGACCCGTCCGTGGGACGGAACAGCCGGTTGAGGTCGTCCACAGTGGCTTGCACCGCGGCCTTAGGGTTGAAGGGATACCGCGACATGAGCTCGCGGAATTCGGCGCAAAACGCCTGCGCCTTGGCTCGCAACTCCGCGGGGCCGAGGCCGCGCAGCAGGGCCTCCACATACGTGATGGGATCTTCCATCAGCGTGCGCGTCTTGACATCCACCTGCCCCTCGGGGTCGGGGCGGAAGGCGAGCGCGATCTGTCGCGTCACCGCGCGAGCCTCGGCGGCCTTGGCCAGGGTCTGCTGGGCAGCCGCGGAATCGGCGGTCCCTCCGGGCGAGGCCAGAGCCGCCTCCAGCGCCGTTTGCAGGTTCATCAACGCAGTCATGTAGGGCTGGTTGGGCGGCTGGATGAAGAGACCTTTGGTGCCGGGCGGCACCAGGGACTGTGGCGGCTGGAAGGTTTCTGCGATTTCAGGGATACCAGCCGTGTTCTCGGACACCAGCCAGAACAAGGCCATCAGGGGCGCCTGGTTGCCCGCCAGCAGCGCGAGCTTGCGCGCCGCATCTGACAAGCTCGCATAGCGGGCGATGGAGGTGGCCTTGAGGAAATCGCGCCATTGTTGACGGTAGTCGTTGCGGTAAAGCTCCCGCAGTTCCTTTTCCAACTGCACGATGTCCGTGGGTGAAGCGGCCTGCTTGCCCAGCACCCACTCCTCGCCGCCGAAATACTTGGGCACGTTTTTCAGGGCTTCCTGCATAGTGGCCCATCCCGCCTTGGTGAAGGCGCCCGGCACCTCGCGGTTGTTGACGACTACCTGCGAGAAGCCGGGAAACAGGCGGTGGTAGCTGACGGGAGGATTCTTGGCCGAGGCCTCGGCCAGCATCAGCCGGTAAACACGCTCGCGGGCGCCGAACTGCGCCAGATAGCGGCGGGCGCGTTCTACCGTCACCATGTCAGCTTCGGCCGGCAACGGGTTGGCCAATCGCAGTTCCTCGCTGTAGAAATCGAACTGCCGCCGGGCCAGCGCGGCGCGCTCCTCGCCCACATCGCGTCCCGCAGCCCAGTGCTCGAACAGGACCGGCGAAAGGAAAGCCCGCGTGCTCTTGTCGTGGTGCGTGGTAGTGATCAGGTAGGCTTTCAAGGCGTCATAGGCCGGCCCGTATTGGTCGTTCGGCCCGGGGCTGGGAGGCAGACCTGCCAGATGTTGCAGCAAGGCGCGCTGGGTTTCGGCGAACAGGAGCTGGTAGAAGCGGCGGAAGTACACGCGTCGCACGGCAGGGTACAGCGAATCGCCGACGTAGAGGCCCCAGCGCAGCCTGAGCGGCGGTCCTTCCCTGTCCCAGCGGGCCAGGGTATCCGTGATCTGCCTGAGGCCTTCCAGCCTTCGCAGCGATTCCACCGAGGCTAGCTGGCCCGGGGTTTCCGCAGGCCTCGCCGCGCGCGCGGCCGCCACCGCATCGCGAATGAGCGCCCGGTTGCCAAAATAAGAGACGATCAGCGCGATGCTGAAAAGCCCGAGCAAGAAAGCAGCGGCGGCCAGCGCCACTCGCCGCCACAGGCTGGCGCGGGCGCTCGCCGTACTGGCGGCCAGGGCGGCGCGGTCCTGAAGAATCACGCTGTGGAACAAACGGGTCAGGAACAGCCACTGGGGCACGCGACGCGTTCCCGACGGCGCGGGCGGCGCTTGCGCTGCCGGTATTGGCTGTAGCGCCCCCGCACGGAACATTCCCGTAGCCCCTGCCACCGCTGACGGGCGCTCGGCCGGGCGGGGCGCGGCCGCCGTGGGGACCGCTTCCTGCACGACTACGGCACGAACCCCGGAAAAATAGAAGCCGCGCAGGAATGGGTTGGAGCGGAGCTGGCTGGGCCGGCACAAATCCACCAAAAACTGCACCACCAGCTTGCGAAGTTTGGCGAATTCGCGCGGGAACTCGTAGGCAGCGCAGGTTTTCTCGGCATCGGTTTCGCGCGGCAACAAGTCCAGCCGCCGGTCCGCCAGCCGATGGAACAGTCGGTTGAACGCTTCTGTGAGGCGCTGGGTTTCGCGTTCGGCATAAACGGCGCTGGAGGACGGCGGTTCCATGGGCAAGGTCACGCCGAAGACTTGCCCGGTCTCCTCCTGCGCGAGATTGCGCACGAATTCGGCGAAGTAATTCACCCGGTCCAGCTTGGTGAACAGGACGTAAACGGGCAGGGTGATGCCGAGCGTCTGCGAGATTTCGCCGAGTCGCGCTTGCAGGTTCCGGGCCGCAGCGGCGAGCACGTCGGCAGCGTCGGGCCGGAGGAACTGCTCGCAATCCACCATGACCAACGCGGCGCGCGGCGCCTGCCGGCCGCACCCCACGGCAGCCAGGCCGGCCGGGCTCAATCGTCGCAACAGTCGGTGCCAGCGGGGCACATCTGCCAGTAACTTCCCGCCTGCTTCGATGAAGAGCGTCTGCCCGGCCAGCCAGATGTTGACCGCGCGCGTGGGCACGATCGCGGTTTCCTGGTACACTTGGCCCGCAAGCAGCTCCGGATCGAGGCCCGAATGAACCATGCTGCTGGTTTTGGCCGAGCCTGCCTCGCCTACCAGGAGCACCACAGGCAAGTTCTCTACGCTCACCGAGCGACCGCGGGCCGCGGCCAGCCGCCTCTCGGCTTCGCGGATCAAAACGTCGAGCTCGTCGGCGGCCCCTTCGATGGCGCCGGCTTGGCTTGCGGCGGCGGCTCGTTTGCGGCGCCCCACCCACAGCAGCGCCAGCGCGCCCAGCAGGACGAGAACCGCCAGCCCTCCCCTCAGAACCCAGCGGTCCAGAGCCGGCAAGCCCAACCACGAGGGCACGAACCAGGCCAGCATCCAGCCGACGGTCAGCGTACCGCCAGCCAGAATGTACCAGACGTCGCGCAACATCCAGGCACCCCCTAAGCCAGCAAACCGGCCAGTTCACCGGCGCCCGACGACAACAGCAGTTTGAAAAGCACAAAAAGCGCCACGGCCAACACCAGCCCGCCCGCAGCCGCATAGGCCAGCCTTCGTACCCAAGGATCCGGCCCTCCCGGCTGCGCCGCCTCGGCTGGCGGCATCCAGGCCGGGGAGAAACCGGTATCGCTCCCGCGAATGCGCCGGATCTTCTCCGCCACCGCCTGCGAAACGGACCGTAACTCCGCCCTGCCTCCCGCGCCGTAGCGACCGGCGAAGCCGAGCAGCAAGCACAAGGAATAGACCTCGAGCAAGTCGGCCAGTTCCTGCGAATCCTTCACGCCGAGCAGGCTCTGCACGTGCTGGAAGAAGATCTCGCCCGCCACGTGGTGGCCGAACAATTCCTCCTGCATGGGCTTGCGCGCCCACTGGGCGAACACGGGATTGCGCGTGGTGAGGATGGTCTCGTCGAGCAGGGCGACGATGGCGAAGATGGCGAGGTTGACGTACTCGGCCGAGTAGCCGCGCAGGCGCGCCTGCTGGTCCACTTGTCGCAGCGCCTCCCGCATCTGCGCGCGGAAGACTTCCGCGTCCGGCACGGCCTGCCGCCCGGAGCGCAGCCGGACGATCACGGTCAAGATTTCCTGCAACAGGTAGGCCAGGTTTTCAGCGCGGCGCTGGGCGAGACCTTCGCCGGGCCACTGCCCGGCGTCGCCAATCGCGATGGGCGTCATTGCGAAGCCTCCTTTCCACGCGGTCGCGAGGCAAACGGCAGCAAGGGTCCGCTCACAACTCAGGATTCCAGCAGAACGAGCAACTCCAGCTCCGGGTCGGGCAACTCG
>JBMFPL010000124.1:0-5142 GCA_049969115.1 Bryobacteraceae bacterium
TCCACCGTGATCCCGCCGTTGGACGAGCGCAGCCGCGCCTCACCTTCCAGATCGCTCGCCGTCACCGTGCCGTTGCTGGTCCGGGCCTCCACACGCCCGGCGATTTGCCTCAGCCTGATGGAACCGTTGGAGGTTCCCATGCGCGCCGGGCCTTGGATGTCCTCGACGCGGACGGAGCCGTTCGAGGTCACGATGCTATCCAGCTCGATGCGCTTGGGCACGCGCACCAGGTAGCGAGCTCCGCAACCGCTGCGCCGGCCGGCTAGCGCTACGGTCCGGATGCGCACAGAGTGGCGCTCCGCGGCTACCTCGATCTTCAACTGGCGCAGATCTTCCTCCTTGGGCGCGTGCTTGATGCCGCTGACGCGGATTTCGTCCTTTTCCCAGCCCATGATCTCCACCGGACCGTTGAAGTTTTCCAGCGTCAGGACCGCACCCGCTTCCAGTGGATAACTGTAGCTGAACTCCTCGCGGAAGGGCGCCGTTTCGCTGAGCAGGGTTCCCGGATCGCACCCCGGCGTCCCCGCCAGCACGGCGCCCAAAAGCAGAAACGGGCCGCAGGACCGCATCTCACACCTCATGATGAGAAATACGGTTGCGACCCGCTTTTGTTCCCGTGAGCCTATCGCCCCGCCAGGGCCGGCCGGACTACAGAAGGCGGACGTCTTCGGCTTGAAGGCCCTTGGGACCCTTGCGAACAGAGAACTCTACCCGTGCTCCTTCTTCCAGGCTCCGGTAGCCGCCCATCTGGATCGCCGAATAGTGCACGAACACGTCTTCGCCCGAATCCCGTTGAATGAACCCGAAGCCCTTGGCTGCGTTGAACCACTTCACTGTACCTTTTTCTTTCATGGTGTTGCTTTTTTCCTTCGAATTTGAACTTGCCGAGGATCGAACGCTCCTCGCTCGGCGGGCAAATCGCTTTGGGGGATTTACGGGCGCCAGAAGGAAACGTCCAAAACTCTGCTTTCAGCATAGCACAGATCGGTCCTCGCGCCAACGCTTTTTTCGGCGCGCCGCGGGTGGGACCGGCCGGGACACTTCTCCCCCCATGCGCAGCCCGCATCCCCTTCGATCACGGGAAGCGCCAGGCGGGCTGTGGAGCATGGGGGACCGGTATCGTCCGCCAGGCCACTCGAGCCACAGGTCGGCCCGGCCTGGCACCCGCGGTCTAAAAACGGCTGCGCCCGCGTCCGCCCGCGCTGGCGTCCTCGCACAGAATTCCGCGCCGCCCCGCCCCGTGCGAACCTCGTCTGGCGCGGCTATGCTGGATAATGCCCGTGCCTGATTTCGCCGAATTGCGGCGCCGCATGGTCGAGCGCCAGTTGCGCGCTCGCGGCATCCGCGATCCGCGCGTGCTGGCCGCGATGGCCCGAATTCCCCGCGAACTGTTCGTTCCCGAGAACCTGCGGGAGCGGGCCTATGACGACGAGCCCCTCCCCATCGGTTTCGGGCAGACCATCTCCCAACCCTACATGGTCGCGCTGATGGTGCAGGCGCTCGAGCTCAATGGCGACGAAAAGGTGCTGGAAGTGGGCGCCGGCTCAGGCTACCACGCGGCCGTGCTGGGTGCGCTGGCGCGCGAGGTGATTGCCGTGGAAGTGATCCCGGAGCTGGCCGCCCGGGCGCAGCAAAACCTCGAGGCGGCGGGCTGCGCCGCCAATGTCCGGGTCATCTGCGCCGATGGCAGCCTGGGCTATCCCGAGCTTGCACCTTACCACGCAATTTCGGTTGCCGCAGCTGCTGCCGAGATCCCCTGGCCGCTGCTCGAGCAGCTCGCCGACCCCGGCCGCATGGTGATTCCCGTGGGCAGCGGCTGGGACCAGGAGCTGCGCCTCATCGGCAAACGCGACGGCCGCTTCACCCAGCGCGTGGTCGCCTTTTGCCGATTCGTTCCCCTCCGCCAGACCCCGACTGCGGGGCGGCGCTGAAACGCGCGCCGGCGCGGCGGGCTTGGGATACAATAGACACCCGAGGTCAATCTCCTATGAGCGCTGACTCGCTTTCCCGCAGGTCTTTTCTGAAATCATCCACCGGCAAGGCTGCCGCGGCTTCCAGTTTCCTTATCGTCAAACCGGAGCAGGTGCGCGGCGTGGGCGCCGCCACCCTGCGCGCGGGACTGGTGGGATGCGGCGGGCGCGGAACCCAGGCCGTCGAAAACATCCTCACCGGCTGCCCCAACGTCGAGCTGGTAGCAATGTGCGACATCTTCGAGGATCGTCTGGAAAAGTCCTACCGCCAGCTCAAGGAGTCCCCGCGTAACGCCAAGATCGCCGACCGCGTCAAGGTGGACCCCGAGCATCGCTTCATCGGTTTCGACGGCTACAAAAAGGTTCTGGCCTCCGACATTGACGTCGTGCTGCTGTGCACGCCGCCCGGCTACCGGCCCGAACACTTCGAGGCTGCGGTCAACGCCCGCAAGCACGTTTTCGCCGAAAAGCCCTTCGCCACCGATCCGGTGGGCTGCCGGCGCTTCATGGCCGCGGCCAGGAAATCCGAGGAGCTCAAGCTCACCGTGAAGTCCGGCGCCCAGCGCCGCTCCCAGCGCGAGTACGTGGAAACCTGGCAGAAGGTGCGCGACGGCGCCATTGGCGACATCGTGGCCTGTTACGCTTACTGGATCGGAACGCCCGTGCTCCAGTTCCAGGGGCCGAACTGGCCTTACGAGAAAGGCAAGCGCAATCCCAAGTGGGGCGACATGGAGTATCAGAACCGCAACTGGTACTCCTATGTCTGGCTGTGCGGCGACCAGATCGTGGAGCAGCACCTGCACAACATTGACGTCTGCAATTGGTTCATGGGTGCACACCCCGTGCGCGCGGTGGGTTCGGGCGGCGCTGCCTGGCGTCCCCGCGAAGAAGTCTACGGCAACATTTACGACCATTTCACGGTGGATTTCGTTTACCCCAACGGTGTCCACATGTCCAGCCACTGCCGGCAGTACCCCAACCTGCCTCACATTTACCGCAATGTCAGCGAGTTGCTGGTGGGAACCAAGGGCCGTACCAATTGCCGGGACATGGGAACCAAGGGCATCGATCCCTATGTCCAGGAGCACATAGACATGGTCAACAGCATTCTGGGCAATGGGCCCTACATCAACGAGGCGATGGCGGTGGCCGAAAGCACCATGACCTGCATCATGGGCCGCGAGGCAGCTTACTCGGGCCAGGAAATTACCTGGGATATGGTCATGAATTCCCGACTGGACCTTTATCCCAAGGCTTTTGACTACGACGCCAAAGTCGAGGTACCGCCCCTGCCCGTGCCCGGGCAGTACAAATTCATCTGAAAGGAGCAGCTATGTCGGAACCCCTCAGCCGGCGGTCGTTTCTCGGCAAGTCGGCGGCCGGCGCCGCCACGTTCACTATCGTCCGGCCGGAGCTGGTCCGCGGTTGGGGCCAGGCCAGATTGCGGGCGGGTCTGATCGGCGTGGGCGGCCGCGGCACCGGCGCCGTGCGCGACCTGCTCACTGGCAACCCCAACGTGGAAGTGGTGGCCATGGCCGACATCTTCGAGGATCACCTCGAGAAAAATCTGGCAAAACTCAAGGCCGATCCCAAGTTCGGCGATCGCGTCAAAGTGGAGCCCGATCACCGCTTCATCGGTTTCGACGCCTACAAGAGACTCATCGCCAGCGACGTGGACATCGTCATGCTCTGCACCCCGCCCGGATGGCGACCTGTCCATTTCGAAGCCGCCATCGAGGCGGGCAAGCACGTGTTCACCGAAAAGCCAGTTGCCACCGATTCCGTCGGCTGCCGGCGCTTCATGGCCGCCGCTCGCAAGGCGGAGGAAAAAAAGCTCACCGTGATGTCGGGCGCCCAGCGCCGCTCCACGCGCGAGTACATCGAAACCGTGCGCAAAATCCAGGACGGCGCCATCGGCGAGATCGTTGCCCTGTACTCGAACTACCTCAGCGGTCCCGTGATGCATGCCAAGGCCCGCGATCCCAAGTGGGGCGACATGGAATGGCAGCACCGCAACTGGTACTCCTTCCTCTGGCTGTGCGGTGACCAGATTGTCGAGCAGCACTTCCACAACATCGACTTCATCAACTGGGTGATGGGAACCCATCCCGTCCGCGTGGTTGCCTCGGGCGGCGCCTCCTGGCGACCGCGCCAGGAGCTGTACGGGAACATCTACGACCACATGTTCTCGGATTTCGTCTATCCCAATGGAGTCCACTACTCGAGCCACTGCCGCCAGTACCCGCAGGGCTGCTACCGCATCGTCAATGACCTGATCGTGGGCACCAAGGGCCGCTCCACGGGCAACGACATGGGAACCAAGGGCATCAACGGGCAGGTCCAGGAGCACATAGACATGGTCAAGAGCATCTTGGGCGAAGGCCCCTACATCAACCATGGCATGGCCGTGGCCGAGAGCACCATGACTTGCATCATGGCCCGCGAGTCCGCCTACTCGGGCCAGGAGATCACCTGGGAGATGATCATGAACTCCCAGCAGGACCTGATGCCCAAGGAGTTCGGTTACGACGTCAAAATCGAGCCGCCGCCGCTGCCGGTGCCAGGCATTTATAAATTCCGGTGAGTTCCCAAGGTCGCCTGTTGCGCATCATCAATGCCGCCGCCCCCATCCGCGTCTGCGATAACGGCGGCTGGACGGACACCTGGTTCGCTGGTCACGGCAAGGTTTTCAACATAGCGGTTTATCCCTACACCGAAGTTCAGTTGCGCGTCCTTGAGCACCAGGGCGAGACCGCGCGCATCACCATTCACGCCGAGAACTACGGCCAGCGTTATTCCATCGAGCCACCCCGCGGCGTCTACGACAAGCACCCGCTGCTCGAAGCTGCCATCGAGTACATGGGCGTGCCCGAGAACCTGGCCATCGAAGTTTCCATTTACAGCGAGGCGCCCGGGGGCGCCTCCACCGGGACCTCCGCGGCGGTGAGCGTGGCCTTGATCGGCGCGCTCGACCGCCTCACTCCCGGCCGCATGACCGCGCACGAAGTTGCCCTCGCCGCCCTAAAGATCGAGACCGAGCTCCTGCGCCAGCAGTGCGGCATCCAGGACCAGATCGCTTCTGCTTACGGCGGCATCAACTACATCGAAATGTTCCAGTACCCTCACGCCGCCGTCAGCCCCATCCGGCTGCCGGATTCCATTTGGTGGGAAC
>JBMFPL010000124.1:5152-8838 GCA_049969115.1 Bryobacteraceae bacterium
CGAGGCGCGGCTCTCCCTGATTTTCGTGGGCGAAACCCACTCGTCCTCGGAAGTCCACCAGATGGTGATCCGGAATCTGGAGAACGCCGGCCCTGAGGCGCCGCAACTCAAACCGCTGCGGCTCACAGCCGAGAAGTCGCGCGATGCGCTATACGCGGGCGACTTCCAAGCGCTGGGTCGCGCCATGATCGAGAACACGGACGCCCAGCAGAACCTCCATCCTGCGCTCGTCGGCCCGCACCATCGCCGCATCATCGACATCGCCCGCGCCCACCGCGCTTTGGGCTGGAAAGTCAATGGCGCCGGCGGCAAGGGCGGCTCGGTGACCATCCTCAGCGGCCCCGACCGCGCAGCCAAGCGCGCCATGATCCGCGACATAGAAGCCGCCGACCCCCGCTATCGCCACATCCCGATCTTCCTGAGCCGCTTCGGCCTGCGGGTGTGGGAAACCGAACCGGCCTGAAAGAGCGGCCGCCTGGTAGCGCTTACAGGCGGATGAACCCTTCCAGGTAGAGCACTGCCTGCCCTGAGAGCAGGACGCGGTCGCCCCGCACCTCGCAAACCAGCTCGCCGCCGCGGCGCGAGAGCTGGCGCGCCTGCAATTGGTTCCGACCCAGCCGCTGCGCCCAGTACGGCGCCAGCGTGCAGTGGGCCGATCCAGTGACCGGGTCTTCGGGCACTCCCGCAGCCGGCGCGAAAAAGCGCGAGACGAAATCCGCCTCGCGCCCCGGCGCGGTCACGATCACGGCGAACATCTCCACTCGGCCCAGCCCAGCCATGTCCGGCCGCAGATCCCGCACTTCTTCCTCGGTCTCGTAAACCGCCATGTAGTCGCGAGCCTTCCAGATCTCGCGCGGCTGGCGTCCGAGAGCCTCCACCAGTCCCGCGGGCGGCTGGGCCGGTTGCGGCGGCCGCGCCGGGAAATCCATCTCCAGCCAGTGCTCGCGCCGCCGGACCACCAGCTCGCCGCTACGCGTGAAGAAACGCACGGAATCGCGGCCCGGCTGCAAGCCGTGCAGGATCAGATGGGCGGCGGCCAGCGTGGCATGGCCGCACAGGTCCACCTCGACCTCCGGCGTGAACCAGCGCAGCTCCCAGCCATCGTCGCACGCCCGCAGGAACGCGGTCTCGGAAAGGTTGTTCTCCGCCGCGATCGAGCGGAGCTGCTGGTCCGGCAGCCACTCCTCGAGCACGCACACCGCCGCCTGGTTGCCCGCGAACAGCCGGTCCGTGAAAGCATCGAGCTGGTAGAGGGGAATGCGCAAGCTGTCCTCGCTTCCTCTGCCCGGCGCAGGGCGCGCTCACTTGCCCGGCGTCCGAGGCAACCAACCAGTGTAGACCAGCTTGTTGAGAGTCGCATCCAGCTCGGTTGTGTCAGCCGCAAGGGCGGCGGCGATCTTCAAAGGCACTTCCGTCTGATCAAAGTACCCGGTGAACAGCAGCGCGCCCGGGCCCTCGGCTGAAAGCGGCAACGTCTCGTAAGTGTGATTGCCGGTGCGGAAGCCGATGGCCAGGCGCCGCCGGCCCTTGCCGGCAACCTCACGATTCTCCGGGTACCCGTCGCCATCGGCGTCAACGTAATCCGGGAAACCAAAGGTGTTGTAGGCGTCCACAAAAGTCTCTGCGGGTGGCCCGGTCCGCCCGCCGCTCATGGAGCCGTAGGGGATCAAGGCGCGCACGTTGGCGTTCACGTCCTTGTAAATGGTCGCACTGTGCGTTCCAATGGGCGAGCTCACGCTCAGGCGGAGATTGCTGGTGCGGTCGAAGTAATCCGAGTCGGGAATCTCAGCCACGCCGATGATGACCATGGGCTGACCATGATCGGCGGTCACCACCAGTAGCGTGTCCCGCGGCTTGCGCGCGGCTGCCCAGGCCCGGCCCACGCCCACAGCCTTGTCCAGTTCGATCACATCCCAAGCTGCTCCAGCAAAGTGGTTCGAGTGGGACTGCTTGTCTATGGAGGCTGCCTCCACCATCAGGAAGAACGGCTGCTTGCCATCGGGGCCCGCCAGTACCTCGATCGCCTTCTGCGTCATCTGATCCAAAAACGGCTGATCTTGCCAGCCGCCAAAAGAGGGCAAGGATTCGCTGCCCGGACGCGTCAGTCGCAACTTGTCGTAGGCAACGTTCATGTGCGCCGTGGAGGCTGCGCGCACGCCGCTGGAATGGATAGTGGTTTGCGCCGTCTTGAAGATCCCGAGCACTCGTCCGTCGCCGGCGGTGACCCCGCGCAGCTCGCTCGCCGTCCTAACAATCTGGTAGCCCTTGGCGGCGAACTCCGCCCACATGTCGCGCTTGTCGGCGCGGATGGCGGGATCGAAACTCTCGCCCCCGCCGCCCATCAACACGTCAGCTACCGGCTGCCCCATCAGGAACGGGTTTTCCAGGTACTGGCGGACGATTTCGAAGGCCGTGTCGCGATCGCCGGTATGGGCGCCGAAGGCCGCGGGCGTAGCGTCGGCGACCGAAGCCGTGGTGATGATGCCCACCCGGTATGCAAACCGCCGCTTCAGGTATTCAGCGATGGTTTCGATCCGCGGGTTGTCCAGTGCGAATGGCAGCGTGGCGGCATCGGCTGCGGACCCAAAACCGCAATCGGTCCCGTCGGGGAAGACGCTCAAGCCGCCATCGAAGGTCTTGTTGCCGGTGGCGAGTGCCGTAGCCGTAGGGGCCGAGTCGGGTATGAGCCTGTCCAGGCTATGATGCATAATGGCGCCGGAAACCGGCATGCGGTCCATCTCCAGCAAGCGGTCATAGAAACCTTGGCGCAGGCCGGGCACACCGGGCACGGTCTCCACGCTGCGACTGACGATACGCCCGGCGTCCCTCCAAGCCTCGGTCATGCCGTCGCCGATATACAGAATCACGTTCCGCAACGCGGCCGGCCGCGGGAATGGCTGCACCACAATGTCACGCACGTCCCGCAAGGTCCCTTGTGGTGTTGCCAGCGTGGCCTCGAGACGCACCCAGCCGGGCGTCTGGAAACTGATCATTTCTGCACGCCAGACTGCGTCCCGGACCGTGTCGCAGTCGAGGTCGACCGCCCACGGACCGGCAAAGTGGCGACTGATATCCAAACCGTTGGCGGTCACTTTCAACGCGCCGCCACTGACATTGCGCGCTTCGATCACGATATCGAGGCGCTGGTCTTCGAGCAGGCGAGTACGTTCGGGTAAAGCGATACTAAGCAGTTGCGCATGGGCCCCCGCTGCGCTCAGCAGAACCAACGGGAGAAGGTTTTGCAGGTGTGCGGGCTTCATGCTGACCCCCCTAACCCCCCTCATCCCTACCACCGCCCCAACCCGGTTGTCAACCGGGCTTGCGAGCCGCCCCTTTTCAATCCAGTTGGGGCACCGGGTGGCCCGCCGCGGCCGCGCCCGCGCTGCGGGTGCGCCGGGAACCGGCGATGGCCGGCACTGAGGCGGGGTTGCCCGCCTCTCCGCTGGCCACAGCGAGCGAGGCCGTCGGCTTCATTCCGCATGGCAGAACAACATCCGGACCAGCTCGTCCTCCCCGTCTCGCGCGCGCCCCCGGCAGCCTACCTCCCCGCCCGTTCCGAAGTGCGGAACCGGTTCCCTCCCCGCACGCCGCCCTTGCACACGCGCCGCCCCTCGGCGTACCGTGAACCCTTGAGGAAGGAGGTGGACAAGCTCGCAACTCAGGCCCTGCCCTTGCTCGCGCTGGTC
>JBMFPL010000125.1:0-8744 GCA_049969115.1 Bryobacteraceae bacterium
CCTCCCGTCGCTGCGCCCAAACCTCCCGCGCCCCGCCTACCGCGCAGAACGCGGCCCGCGCGTAAAATCACCCCGGCGCCCGCTCCCGCGCCGGAGGCCGCCGCCGAGTCGCCCAAGCCCGCTGCGCCTTTGCCGCAGCTCCAGCAGATTCTGACGGCTGAGCAGGAACGCGAGGCCACGCAGGCTTTCGAGCGCGCCGAAGCCCGCGTCGAGCAGGTGCTGGCGGCGGTGCGCCAGCGGCGGCTGACGGAGGAGCAACGGACCGCGATGGCTCGTATCCGGGCTTTTCTGGAACAGGCTCGGCAGTTACGCTCCAGCGATCTGCTCACCGCACGCGCGCTGGCCGAACGCGCTGCCGTGCTGGCGGAGGACCTGCTCAAGACGTTGCGCTGAGCCGAGCGCCCAGTTCGGTGCGCCCTGACATGCCGCATCGCCGCGGCCACGCGAGGATGCTCTGCCGGGCGACGCCACTAGCCGCCCCGCCCCGTTTTGCGCGAAACTGGGTGTTTCAGGGACGCGAGCGGCGCGGAAGCCCTGGGTTGCCGTTGCCGCAGCGGCCGGTGAGAGGTTGCAAACACACTGAAGGAGACCATCCGCTCTATGGCTTACGTGATCATTGACACCTGCACGAAAGACATGGCGTGTGTGGACGCATGCCCGGTGGACTGCATTCACCCCAAGCAGGACGAACCGGACATTGACTCGGTCCCGCAGCTCTACATCAATCCGGATGAATGCATTGATTGCGGCGCTTGCGTTCCCGTGTGTCCCACCAACTCCATCTTTGTGCTGGAGGAACTGCCCCCGGACAAGGCGCATTTCGCCGAGATCAACGCCGACTACTATCGCAACAAGTGAGGCGGAGCGCGCGGGCTGCCTGGCGGCCCGCGCGCTGCTTCATCCCGGCAGGGCCAGGAACGTCGCCCAGGCGTGAGCGTGTTCCTGGCCGCCGGGCGCAGCCAGCGTGGCTTCGGTCAGGATCTTGCGGCGCTGGCGCTCGACGACCCAGGCACGCACTTGCAAGGTCCGTCCGGGCTCGACGTGCCGGCGCAGGCGCACGCGCAGCTCGCACGTGAGCGCGGGCCACCCGCGGGCGCTCACGGCTTGGGACATGGCTTCGTCGAGCACGGTGGTGACGATCCCGCCGTGGATGATGCCCCGGAAGCCTTCCCAGTCGCTGGTGGGCGTCCATTCCGCCACCACCTCGCCATCATCCCGGGCTTGGAATCGCAACTTCAGTCCCCGGGGGTTTTCAGGGCCGCAAACGATGCACGCCGGGTTAGACAGGACTTGAAGGTTCACAGCTTTTCGTTTCCCTCGCGTCCCGCGCGCTCTGGCGCAGGCGAATGTCCAATGATAGCCCGGCCGCCAGCGCGCCCTCAAGTTCGCGCTCAACGGGCTAAACTGCCAGTGATGACTGTGCCTGCGTTGTCCTTGCTTGCGGGCGTCGCCAGGACGTTGTCTGCGGCGCCGCAATTCGACTCCCACCACCTGAGCACGGTCATGGTGGCCATGCGCGACGGGGTGCGGCTCGCCACCGACGTTTATCGCCCTGCGCGGCAAGGCCAGCCCGTCGAAGGTCGCTTCCCGGTGATCCTTTATCGCACGCCTTACGACAGGAGCGGTCTGGCCAAAGACGGCGCCTTCTTCGCCCGCCACGGCTACGTCGTGCTGGCGCAGGATTGCCGCGGTCGCTTCGCTTCCGAAGGCAGCTTTTACGCCTTCGTGAACGAGGGCCGCGACGGCTACGACGCCATCGAATGGGCGGCCGCGCAGCCTTGCAGCGACGGCCGGGTGGTCACCGCCGGCGCTTCATATCTGGCTTGGGATCAGTACCACGCCGCGATGTACCGTCCGCCTCACCTGGCAGGCATGTTCGCACTGGTAGGCCGGGCGAACTTTTATCAAGAGTACGCCTACCCGGGCGGTACCCCGAACCTGGGCTGGCCGGCCTGGCTGCTTCGCTCGGCCGCCACGAGCCCCGAAGCCCTTCGCGATCCCCGGCGCGCGGCCCCGCTCCAGGCCGTCCTGAAAGATCCCTGGCCGTGGCTGGGGCAACATCCCCACCGCCGCGCGGAGGTTTTCCGCGACTTTCCCGATCACGCCCGCATGTACCAGGATCTGCTCGAACACCCGCAGTTCGACTCCGCCTGGAAACAACCGGGCTTTTACCTGTGCGGCTCCTACCGCCGCATCAAGGACGTCCCTGCGCTGCTGGTGAGCGGCTGGTACGATTACTTTGCCGAGGGCGTGCTCGACAATTACCGGGCCTTCGCCCGCATGCACAAGAGTCCCACCTTCCTGATCATGGGTACCTGGCCGCACGCCACCGGGTCTGCCGAGTGTGGGGATGCAAGCTTTGGTGCAGAGGCTGCCGTGGACCAAAGGGCGCTGATGCTGGAGTGGTTCGAGCATATCCTCAGGGGCCAGCCGCTCCGCATCATCGGCCCGGCGCCGGTGCGTTTCTTCCTGATGGGCGGCGGGCCGGGCGATCGCGACGCCAGGGGCAGGCTCCGCCACGGCGGCCGCTGGCTCGATGCGCCGGGATGGCCCCCGTCGGGCGTGCGCACGGTGCGCTACTACCTGGGGGAGGGGGCTCGCCTCGTCACCGCGCCCACTGCCGCTGTTGACCGGCGCACCTTCGTCTTCGATCCCGACGATCCTGTGCCCACGATCGGCGGGCGTTACGGGGTGCCCGGGACACCCGCCTGCGCGCAAAACCAGATGTGCGCGTCGAACATTCCCGGCTGCAAAGGCGCCGGCCCGCTCGATCAACGCCCGGACGTACTAACTTACTCGACCGCACCGCTGGATCGGCCCTTGGCCATCGCGGGCAAGGTGCGCGTCACCTTGTGGGTATCTTCGGATGCACCCGACACCGATTTCACCGCCAAGTTAGTTGACGTTTACCATGGCGGGCGGCGCGCTTCCTTCGTCGAGTTGCCGCTGTTCACTCCAGGGCAATAATGCGCACGGGGCCTTCCAGGCCGTTGGGACGGAGGCGCTCCAGGCGCTCGCGTTCGGATTGGAACTTCAGCCCCCAGCTACCGCGCGGGTAAATGGTGTCGCCCTGGGCGAGCCGGCCGGCGTCGGAATTGGCCACGCGCACCACGAGCCGGTTGCGCTCCCGCGCCAAGCCGGTTATTTGGAAGCGGAACGGCCGCCACGCGCGCACTCCCAACGGATGGCCGTTAAGCCACGCCTCGGCCGCCACGCCCACCTCGCCCAGATCGAGCGCCAGTCGGCGGCCCAGCCACGTGGCGGGGATTTCGAACTCGGTTTCGTAGAGCGCCGTGCCGGAATAGTGGCGCAGGGCAGAGTCGGTCCAGGAACTCAGTGTGAACTCGGTGGGCGCCATGCGGAAGACCACGGGGGCTTCCGGGATCTTTTCGACCCCCAGTTCGATGCGCTGCGCGCCCGCCGGCAAGGCCATGCCCGCGAATTCTCCCTCCAGCGCCACCGCCCCGGGCGGAACCTCGACGCTGAGGCGAACCGGCGATGCGCGCTGCCGCGGCGCCAGCTTGGGCTCGGGCGCGAACAACAGATCATCCAGCGCGCGCCCGTCCTCGCCTGCCAGCCTCAGCGAGAACGCCGTGGGGAGGGAAAGGCTGGGCCCCACCTTGACCAGCAGGCGGTTCCAGCCGCGCCGCACCTGGATATCGGCCTTGCGCGCCCAGGGGTCGCGCAGCAGGAGCCACTTGGGATGCTGGTGAACCCGCAGCACCTCGCGCCCGTTCCACCACACGCGCAGGCTGTCGGCGAACGCCGCGACCACTCGGGCCTTGCGCGCAGCGGGCGAATGGACGTAAACGAACGCGTAATAGTTCCCCAATTGCTGCCCTCCTGGGAGCCCCAGCAACTCGGCGGGAGCTATGCGGTAGCCGGGCGCTTCCACCCATCGCCAGCGCACTTTTCCATACCCGCCTGTGTACTGGCCGCCGCGCCGGAAGCCTCGCTCCGGGGGAAAAGCGCGGAAGAAACCTGCGTGGTCGTCGTAAGGGAACGGGCCAATGAGCCACCAGGCGCGGATGCCCTGCCGCTCCGGCGCCAGCCACACTGCCTGGCCGTCCGGCGTGAACGCGTAGGGCACCTCGATGCGCCCGGCCTCGACCGTCAGTCGCCACCCCGCCCGCGGCAGCTCCATCAGCATCCGCTCGCCACCGGCAGGACAAGGCGGGGCAGCCGCGCCCGCGTGCCGCACGACAAAGAAGCCCTCCCACGGTCCCATGCGCAGCTCAGCTTCGTCGCCCTCAACCAGAGTGCACCGCTGGCCGGTGGCCGCGTCCCATTTCTCCCAGCGCGCGGGCGCTGGCATCCGGACGCGCAGGCGCCGAGGCCGGTCGGTGTCGTTGACCACCCAGAACCACTCCGCTTCTTGGCTGGCGCGGCGCGAGAAATAGAAGTGCGCCGGGTCGCCCTCGATCACGCGCAGCGCGGGCGGCTCCAGATTTCTCAGGGCTTCGAGCAGGGGTTGCAAATCCTGGCGGATGCCTCCAGGCACAATCACCGGGCGCGTGTAATCCAACCGGTGCATGAAGGGCGGATGCGTGCGGGCGGGGAAACGGCCCATGGCAGCGCCATCGAGAATGGCGGGTTGCTCGCCCAAGGCCAGCACGTGGCCGCCCGCCTGGGCGAAGGCACGCAACTTTGCCGCGGCCTCCCCATCCATCGCGCTCATCGGTGGCAGAATCAGGACGTGGAACTGTTCATCGCGAATGACCAGAGCGCCGCGCTCGATTCTGGCCCGGGCGAGGTAGTGGCGATCCAGGACGTGAAAGTCCCAGCCGCCCCGGGCCAGCTCGAGTTGCAGGGCGCTGTAGAAATTCTGCACCTGGTCCATGAAGTTGTTCCACAGCAGGTCGCGACGATTGCGAGCGAACAGCGGCGCCGAGTGAGCGAAGGCAGTCTCCAGAGGATAGTAGAGAGCGACGCGCGCTATGTGCCGCCCCTGCGCGTTCATGAATTGCACGCGCCGGACATAGTCGGCATAGACGCGGAAGTATCTCCAGAAAGGCTGCCCGAGAAACCATTGCGGCGGCCAGATGATTTTGTCCTGATCGTAATCGAAATAGGGAACCAGTAAGTTCGCGCCCCACAGAAGCGCCATGTTAGTGCCCAGCCGCATCTTTTCCGGGCTCAGGAAAGAATCATGTCCTTGCAGGCCCTGATTCTCCACCACCAGCGGCATTCCCTCCAGGTGCGCCGCCGTGACCGCTTCCTTGAAATCGAGCGGCATGCGCGCGCGTTCCAGCAGGGCGTCCATCATCACGAAGGTTCCTGCCCGCCAGTGACGGAACATGTCCCCGGCCTGGCCCACCTGGATCCAGAGCTGCTCTTCGTAAAGGGAAACGGCGTGGTGCAGCCCGTGCCGCCGGCACCACTGGGTGATCTGCCGGTCGAATGCGTTCACGTAGAGGTCCGAGACCAGGTCCAGGTAATGGGAGCGCACCTTGCAGGCCTGGTCGCTTTCGGTGGTTTCGTTCACCAGCAGCGGTAGGGCGGCGCGCAGGTCGTATCCGTAGCGGCGCCGGAATTCATCGAAGAGGCGGGGCGTCCAGGCGATCGGCTGCCCGTAAGCGCCTTCGTGGTCGGCAATGGTGAGCCGCAGCGTGGTTCCCAGATGCTGAGGGAAGCGGCGCGCCAGCTCCTCGTAGACCAGATCCAGGTACAGGCGGACGGCCTCGGGATCGAGCAAGTCCACGCGCGTGTTGTGCGCCCCCACGGCGGGGACCAGGCGGTACAGCGTCACCAGCCAGCGTTCCGGCGGCGCATCCCAGCGCAACTCGCCGCGCACCGGCTCGATCAGGCGCAGCGAGCCAGCTTCCAGCTTGCCGTCGGCGAGCTGGCGTGCGGCCACGGCGAACCATGCGGGCGGCTTGGGCTTCAGCCGCCAGCGTCGCGGACCTTCCACGGCCAGCTCTTCGTAGTCCAGCCGACGCATGCGGAAATCGGGCCGCTGCTCGAGCACCCGGCTCAGCTCCGGGCCGCCTTCAGGCCGCCACGCGTGACCGCTCGGCCAGTTCAGCTCGTCGGCCAGATTCAGCATGAAGCCCAGCCGGCGGGCGATCGCGAGCGCGGCTCCGAGCTGGCGCCAGTACTCTTCCGAGAGATAGGCCGGCTCCATGCCGTCCCAGGGAAAGACCACCGCCTGGTAGACGCCCTGCTCCATCATGGCGCGGATCTGGCGCTGCGTCTGGTCCTCGCTCAGGCGTCCGTTCCAGAACCAGTAAGGCATCAGCGAGTAACGGCGCGGGGGATCCCGGAACTCGTTGGCCAGATCGGCGCCGCCGGCGCAGGCGGCCAGCAGCGCCTCTGCTAAGATGACGGCGAGGCGTACCCGCATGAGGAAGCCAATCATTATCTCAGCCTGCCTGGTGGTCCCGCTTTGCGCCGCGGCGGAGGATCCTTTCGCCCGGGCCCGGGAAAACGGGCGTCGCTGGGAGGAATGCGCGGCCGCGGCGCGCCGGGTGCTCCACGCCTGGCTGAAACATGCAGATCCGAAAACGTTGTTGCTGCCCGACCGCCTCCCCGGCGGCTCCCGCGGCCTCAAGCCCGGCGCGCCCCGCGTCTATACGCCTCATAACTCGGGCGCTGACCTCTATCCTTATCTCATCCTCACCGCCCACCTCACCGACCCCGACATCTACCAGGGCCGCATGATGGAGATGCTCCGCAACGAGGTCCGCTTTACCACCGCGCTGGCCTCGATCCCCGCCGACCTCAATCTCGACACCGGCCAACTCGGCCCGCCCAGCTTCTTCGGCGCGGGCGAGTACGCCAAGGACGGCCTCATCGCGGTCACCGAGCGACTGGGCCGGACGCCCTGGTTCTACCGCATGGCCGACCTGGTGGCCGACGCCATGGAGCGCGCCCCGGTGCCCTCGATTTTCGGCAATCTCCCCGCCTCGGATTCCGAACTCAACGGCGATTTCCTCCAGGCTCTGGTCCGGCTGGCCCCCATGACCTCGGACCCGCGTTTCTGGGAGTGGGCGCGGCGCATCGGCGACGCTTACGTGGAGGAAGTCCTTCCCGGCAACCACGGCTTGCCCAGCACCAAATGGGATTTCACCGAGCACAAGGGTGACGGCCGGCTCCGCCTGCGCGATCACGGCAATGAAATGGTGGTCGGCCTGGCGCTGCTTTTCGCGCTCGAGCACGACTACGCCACGCCCCGCGCCGCCCGCTACCGGCCCGTCATTGCCCGCATGCTCGACCGCATCCTGGAGTCGGCCAACTCCGACGGCCTGCTCTACAACGTCATTGACGCCGCCACCCTGAAGCCCCTCAACCAGGGCCTTTCCGACAACTGGGGTTACGTCTACGGCGCCGTTTACGCCTTCTACCAGGCCACCGGCGAAACCAAGTACCGCGACGCGGTGCGCCGCGTGCTCTCCAACCTGCCCAAATACCGGAACTACGACTGGGAGAACGGCTCGTTCGACGGCTACGCCGACTCGATCGAAAGCGCCCTCTACCTGGTCGCGCGCGAACCCGTGCCCCAGGCGCTCGACTGGATCGAATCCGAGATTCGCGTGATGATGAACATGCAGCAGCCATCGGGGCTCATTGAGCACTGGTACGGCGAGGGTAATTTCAACCGCACACTGCTGCTTTACATGGACATGAAGAGTCAGGGCTGCCGCCCTGACCGCTGGATCCCCGGCCTGCGCCTGGGCGCGGTGCGCGAGGGCGACAAACTCTACCTGAGCGTGGAGGCGCCCAAGGGCTGGCAGGGGCGCATTCAGTTCGACTACGCCCGCCACCGTCGCGTGCTCAATTTCCCCAAAAACTACGTTCGTCTGAACGAGTTCCCGGAGTGGTACACCGTGGACGAGAACACGTTGTACCGGCTCCGCCCCGCCTCGGGCCCCGTGCAGATCCGCTTGGGTTCGGAGCTGATCGCGGGCGTGCCCTTGGCGCCGGGCGATTGGATCGTCGAGCCCCTCGGCCCGCCGCCCTACGCCGCTCGTCCCTCGCCCGCCTCGCGCTGAGCGTGCTGGCTGCGGCGGCAGGGCGATCCGGGGTCCCACCGATTCGCCTGAGCGCATGACATTACCCGCGAAGGCACGGTTGGTGCCGCTTGTGGGGGACCGAGCCCGCGCCCGATAAAAGCTCTATGCCCCGATAAAGGCTCTATGCAAAGACCAGATCGTAATGCCTGAACTACGCCGCAAAGGCTCGCGATCGGAAAGGGCTCCCTTCTCGCCCCTGATGGCTGCGAGGAGCGCGCCAACCCCGCCGTGCCGACCGGCTCAGCGTATAATCTTTCCCATGACCGTGAACCGTCGCCGCTTTCTTGCCGCCGGGGCAACCTCGCTGGGGCGTCTGGCCAGGGCGCACTCAGCCGCGCGCCCCGACATCCTGCTGTGCATCGCCGACGATTGGGCTTGGCCGCACGCCTCCGCTTACGGCGATGGCGTGGTCCGCACCGCCGCTTTCGATCGCGTCGCGCGCCAGGGCGTCCTTTTCACCAACGCCTTCTGCGCCGCGCCTTCCTGCACGCCGTCCCGCGCCGCCATTCTCACCGGGCAGGCGCCTCACCGGCTGGCCGAAGGCGGCAACCTCTGGGGATTCCTGCCCGCCCGCTTCCCGGTCTATCCCGACCTGCTGAAACAGGCCGGCTACTTCGTCGGCTTCACGCGCAAAGGTTGGGGACCGGGCGATTTCAAAGCCGGGGGACGCAGCCGTAACCCGGCCGGCAACGCCTTCGCAAGCTTCGAAGCGTTCCTGGCAGCCCTTCCACC
>JBMFPL010000126.1:0-8726 GCA_049969115.1 Bryobacteraceae bacterium
TGGCCCGGAATGGGCGGATCGGACGAAACAATCGGATCACAAAATGTTCTATTTGTGACCCACTAGTATTAGGCTAAAGTTTTCACCTTATGCCGCCGATTTCTCCCGGAGGATGCAGTACGGCACCAGCAAGCCCGCGACCCAAGTCGAGGACAAACAGGCGGAACTCCAGCGGTTGAAGAGTCATTTCCTGGCTAGCCTGAACCACGAGATCCGCACCCCGCTGACCGGTATCCTGGGCATGACGGACTTGCTACTGGAAACAGCCCTGGATGACGTGCAGCGCGAGTACGTGGTGACGGCCCGCATTTGTGCCGAAGAACTGCTGGCGTTGCTCGATGCGGCGCTGGAGTACTCTGCGCTGAGCAGCGGCGAGCTTCCGTTGGAGGAGGCGGAGTTCAACTTGCCCGAGCTCCTGCAAAGCGTGCTGGACCAGAACCGGATCAAAGCCCACGCCAAGGGACTGCGGCTGCTGGCCGATCTGGACTCCCTGCCTACGGCTGTCATCGGCGATGCCATCCGCGTCCGCCAGATCGTGGCGCAACTGTTAGGCAATGCGGTGAAATTCACGCCCTCGGGCGAGGTGGAATTGAGGGCCCGCGTCGAGCGAAGCGGCGGGAAACGGTTCTTGCTCGAGGTGACGATACGGGACACCGGGATCGGCATCCCACGCGAGCGCCTGCCGCACCTGTTCGAGTCGTTCTCGCCGCTGGAAGCTGGCCCCGGCCGCCGTTATTCGGGCCTTGGTCTGGGACTGGCCACGGTACACCGGTTGCTCGAACTGATGGGCGGCCGGATTCACGTGGAGAGCGAGCCGGGGCGGGGCAGCTTGTTCGCGGTGTGGATTCCGCTGAAAGTGGCGGGCGAGGCCCGCCCAGCGCAGCCCACCCGGGCCGCGGCCGTGCCACCGCAGGCCGCCGCTGCCAGCCGGCGAATCCTGCTGGTGGAGGACGATGCCGTCGCCCAGCGGATCGTGGCCCACATCCTGGAGCGCGCAGGTTATCAGGTCAACGCTGCGGGCAGCGGCGACGCCGCCATCGCCCTGGCTACCGGGGCCAACTACGACCTGATCCTGATGGATTTGCAAATGCCGGGCAAGGACGGCGTGGAGACGGCGGCCGAAATCCGCCGCCTGCCGAGCTACGCGCAGGTCCCCATCATCGCCCTTACCGCGCACACCACCGATGAATACCGCGCCTTCGTGCGCGAGCGCGGCTTCCAGGGCTTCCTCAGCAAGCCGGTGCGATCCGATGATTTGCTGGCGGCGCTGCGCCGGCAGTTCCAGGAGCAAGGCGCCAGGCACTAGGGCACGGCACCATGGCGGGCCGGGGAGCGCCGGCAGATCCATGGAACCGGGTGCCGGGGTCATCGGGCAGCGACAGCGACGTGGCGGTTTGCGGGGTGGGCGTAGCCCCGGGCGCTCGGGCAGCGAGCCGACCATGGGTTGCGCCCGTCGCCAGCATCCTCCTCCGACGTGCCTGCGAGCGCGACCCGCACCCAGTTTGTCGGTTCGAACCCGGCAGCTCGAACTCCGAACCTATTGGCGCGTCCCGTGGGGTGTTCGACCGGACGCCCGGTTGCCGACTCGGATCCGGCAGCCCCACGCAGCCGTGGTTGTCAGGGATGCATGGCATGGTGCAGACGCGGTGGCGTTGGCCGCAGCCGCGGGTTCCACCCTTTGCTATCCTTTTTGTGCAGTGCACAGCCGCCACCGCCGCAAGGCGCGCTTTCTGTTCGGGCTGTCGGACGTGTTGCTGGCTACGCTGGCCTTCGAGGCCGCGTATCTGACGCGTTCCGTCCTCCCGCTCGAGCGAGTCTTTTACCTCACTCTGCCCGTCAAAGTCCTCTTGCTTGGCTTCACCGTCCTGGTCTGGCTCGCCCTCGGGTTGGGGCTGGGCGTTTACGACCGCTTGGAGGCTGGGCGACCGGGTGTGATCGTGCGCGACGCGTTGCGGCAGAGCGCCTTTGGAGCGGCGGCCGTGATCCTGTTCCAGTACCTCCTGCGGCTGGACGTCAGCCGTCCGTTCCTGGCCTTGCTCGGGGCTTACAGCCTGCTGCTGCTTACTTTGTTCCGTCTGCTGGCGGGACGGCTGGCGCTGGCCCTGTGGCGCGAATTCGGCCAGGCGCACTACGTGCTGGTGGTGGGTACCGGCGAGCCAGCCGCCAGGCTGGGGCAGGTGCTGGAGAATTCCGAGCGCTACGGCGTGCGGCTGCTGGGTTTCATCGCCGAACAGGCGGGCGCTCCTTGCACCATGCGCCTGGGCCGCGAATACCCGGTCTATCCGGCCAGCGAGCTGGGCGCCCTGCTGCGGCGGGAGGTGGTCGACGAGGTGCTGTTCGCCGTGGAGCCCGGCCGCATCCGCGAGCTGGAGGAGCTTTTCCTGCAATGCGACGAGCAGGGCGTGCGCACCCGCGTGCTGGCTGATTTCTTTCCCCACGTTCACAGCGAAATGTATCTGGAGCGGCTGGGTCCGCTGCCCCTGCTGACCTTTTCTGCCGCGCCGCACGACGAGATCAGGCTGATGATCAAACGCGCGCTGGACATCGCCGTAGCCTCGGTCGCCTTGCTCTTGCTGGCGCCGTTCATGCTGGTTGTGGCCCTGCTGGTGCGGCTGACCTCGCCCGGCCCGGCCATCTTCCGGCAAGTCCGTTGCGGTTTGAACGGCAGGCGCTTCGTCTTTTACAAATTCCGTTCCATGTGTGTCAACGCCGAGCAGCTCAAGCCGCAACTGGAACACCTCAGCCGCAAGAGCGTGGCCTTCAAGATTCCCGATGACCCGCGCCTGACGCCCATCGGGCGCTGGTTGCGCAAGTTCTCCATCGACGAGTGGCCCCAGCTCTGGAACGTCCTCAAGGGCGACATGTCGCTGGTGGGGCCGCGCCCCGCCATCCCGGAAGAAGTGGAAAAATACAAGGCGTGGCAGAGACGCCGACTGCGAATGCGTCCCGGACTGACTTGTCTGTGGGCGCTGGAAGGGCGGGATCACCTGGATTTCGAAACCTGGATGAAACTGGATCTGGAGTACATTGACAACTGGTCGCTGGGCCTGGATCTGAAGATCCTGCTGTTGACTATCCCACGGGTTCTGACCGGCAAAGGAGCGTATTGACCATGCACCTGGTACCGACGCAGGACGAAGTCGTAGCGCTGCTGCGAGCCACCGGCGCCTTGCGCCACGGGCACTTCGAGTACCCCAACGGCTTGCACTCGGACCGTTACCTGCAAGTGGCGCTGGCCTTGCGCTACTATCAGCACGCCAAGACGTTGAGCGTGGGCCTGAGCCGCCTGCTGCGCGCCAACCCGGAGATCCGTGCCATCGTTTCCGAGCTTTCCGTGGTGGCGCCGGCCACCGGGGGCTTGCCCGTCGCTTACGGGGTGGGCGAAGCCCTGCGCGTGCGGCAAATCTACTGGGCCGAGCCCGACGAAGGCGGGGGCCCGTTGCGCTTCCGCCAGTATCTGAACCCGGAACCGGGCGAGAAGGTCATCGTGGTGGACGACATCCTGCGCACCGGCAAGCGCCTGAGCGAGCTGAAGGCGTTGCTCGACCGGGCGGGCGCCACCGTGCTGGCCATGGCCGTGGTCGTTTACCAGCCCACGCCCAGGACGCCGGATTTCGCCCCGTTGCCGCTTTACTATCTGGCCAGGCTGGAATCCAGTTACTACGCGGACGCCCAGTCCTGCGAGCTGTGCCAGAGGGGCGAATCGGTCGAGAAGGTGTGGGTGTAAGTGGGCGGGCAACGCACTTACAAGGTTGTCATCACCGACGTATTTACGGGCGAGCTGGCGCCCGAGCGCGAGGTGCTGGCCGGGGTGGCCGAAGTGGAAGCGCTGGGGGCCCGCGCGGAAGGGGAGCTCGCCGGCCGCATCGAGCAGGCGGATGCTCTGATCGTCTGCCATCTGGTCACGCTCTCGGCGCGCAGCATCGAGCGGCTGGAGCGTTGCCGGGTGATCGTGCGCGCGGGCGTCGGCTTCGACAACATCGACTTGGAGGCCGCGCGTGCCCGCGCGATCCCGGTGGTCAACGTGCCCGACTACTGCGTGGAGGAAGTGGCCGATTCGGCCATCGGCCTCATGCTGGCCCTGACGCGGGGGCTGGGCGAGCTCAACTCGCGCCTGCGAGCCGGCTTGCCGGAATGGCATCACGGGCCGGCTGCCCCTTTGCACCGGCTGCGCGGGCGGGTGTTCGGCATCGTGGGTCTGGGCCGGATCGGCACGGCCACCGCACTACGCGCCCGCGCCCTGGGCATGGAAGTCGCTTTCTACGATCCTTACAAGCCCGGCGGCTACGAACAGGCGCTCGGCCTGCGGCGGGCCGCGACGCTGGAGGCCCTGCTTGAGCAGAGCTTCGTGCTCAGCTTGCACTGCCCGCTCACCGCGGAAACGCGAGGCATGATTGACGCCAAAGCCATCGCCCGCTTGCCTCGCGGCGCGTACCTGATCAACACCGCGCGCGGGGCCGTGGTGGAGAGCGCCGCCATCCCGCCCGCCATCGTTTCCGGGCAGCTTGCCGGAGCGGGCATTGACGTGCTCGAGCGCGAGCCGCCGCCTGCCGACGATCCTCTGCTGGCGGCGTGGCGCGATCCCGCTCATCCGGCGCACCATCGTGTCATCGTCACCCCGCACGCGGCGTTCTATTCCGAGGAAAGCCTGCTCGAGCTGCGGCGCAAGGCGGCTGCGGCTTGCCGCGATGCTTTGCTGAGCCTGCCCGTGCGCAATGTCGTCAACAAGATGTAAGGCTCCTGCCAGAGCGGGTTGCGGCGCCATCTTCGTCTTAGCGGGCGCTCTTGCCGTTGCGGGAGGAAGGCAGGCTGTGGCGGAGGCGGAACGAGAGGATGTGCATGGCGCCCCGGCCGCCTGCCCAAGGGAACCGCTCGAGGCGCGAATACTCGGCCGATACTACCGTCGCCCCCCATCTGGCATGCTGGAACAGCTCGCGGTGCGCGCCCACCGACCATTGACGGAGCAGGCGGTTGGCTTCGCAGCGGCCTGCCCAAGCCACGCCTCCATAGGCGAACAGTTGGACCCTGGCCGCAGGCAGAGTCGCCTCAAGACCCTGGATCGCACTGTGGGCGTGCACGCGCGCCGGCATGGCACCCACAAGGAGGGGCCCCGCGCCCTGGCTCCACAGTTGTTGGCTCACCCACTTGAGCCGCCGGCCGATCGGCGCCACGGCAGCCAAACCCAACGCCAGGCGCTTGCCCTCACCGCCGAGCGCCTCAATTTCCCAGTGGCCGCGTCCCGCGTCGCGCGCCAGTTTCAGCGTCATCGCCGCGCCCCCGTCGTGCTCGTAAGCTGCGGCCACATGCCAGGCGCCCGCGTCGCGCGTCAACCGGAGCTGGCGCGTTCGCTTGCCGGCCAGGCCCACATGGTAGCCGGGTTCGACCACCAACGTGTTCATGAGATCGTTCTCTGAAGAAATGCCCGCGCGGTTGGGGCGCAGCAGGCTCCATGCTTGACCCCCGAGGAGCCTCCATCCGCCGCATTCGTATTCACCCCAGAACTGGCGCAACCGGTATGGCGAGTGGCCCGGGGGCTGGAGAAAGTCCGATTCGTAGTAGACGAGCCAGTTGCCCTTGGCTTGAATGCTCGCTTGCAGCCAGAGCCGGGAGTGGGCGGGCGAGCCTTCCCATTCGCCCGGCCCAGTGGCCAGGGGCGCCTCGGCAAACGGCGTCTGGATGCCGGTGCCTGTGCGCGAGCTGCGGCGTATGGCGATGTATTCAAAAAATCCTCCCGGCTGCAGGCTCACTGGCCCGCCATTCCAATGGGACCATTCGCTGTCCGCCGCGGAGCACCATAGTGCGGACAGCAGGAGCGAGCAGATCAGCGAGCGGTGGGTGGGATCCGCGAAACGCAACAGACACCCGATTCTAAACATGATCGTAACCTCGCTCACTGCTCCGGCTCTGCGAGGGCCCGGTAGACCTCGCGCTTGGACAGACCCAGCTTGCGCGCCACGGACTTGATGGCCTGCATCCGGTTCAGGCCGCCGTTCATGGCCTGCTGGACTTCGCGTTCCAGTTCTTCGCGAGCGGGTGCAGCGGTTTCCTCGATACCCGGTTCAGGCGCCCGCCCGATGAGCAGCGTGATCTCGCCCTTGACGGCAGGCCGCGCCGCCAGCGCCCGCCGGACCTCGGCTGCGTGCCCCCGCAGGAACTCCTGATGGACTTTGGTAAGCTCGCGGGCAACCACCACCGGCCGGTTCCCCAGCACCTCTTCAACGTCCGCCAGCGTTTCCAGGATCCGGTGCGGCGCCTCGTAGAAGATGACGGTGGCACGCTCGTCCTTGAGGCCGGCCAGGAGCTTGCGGCGGGCGGTGGGACGCGCGGGCAGGAAACCGGCGAACCGGAACTCGTCGGTAGGTAGGCCGGAGGCGCTTAGCGCCGCGACCAGCGCCGAGGGCCCGGGCACGGGCTCGACGGGGATACCCTCGGCGATCGCCCGCGCCACCAGGCGGTGACCGGGATCGGAAATCAGCGGCGTGCCGGCATCGCAGACCAGGGCGATGCGGGCGCCCTCGCGCAACTTGGCGGCCAGCTCTTCTGCGCGCCAGGCCTCGTTGTGCTCGTGGTAGCTCACCGTCGGTTTGTGAATCCCGTAGTGCGCGAGCAGCTTGCGGGTCTGGCGCGTATCCTCGCACGCGATGAGCTCCACTTCGCGCAGGATGCGGAGGGCGCGGAGCGTGATGTCCTCCAGGTTGCCGATGGGCGTGGCAACCAGATAGAGCGTGCCGCCCATTCCCTTCCCAGTTTAGTTCCGCGCCGCGCGGCCACTGCTTGAGTTTGGACGCCGCCGGTTCTACGATGAAAGACACCGGCCGTCCATGCCAGAGGAGCAGATGAACCAGGCGCCGGGCACACAGGCGCCCGCAGTGTGGGAGATCTCCGGCCGCAACACGGTCGTCGAACTGGCGCCGCAGGCTGCGGAGCGGCTGCTGGCGGAGGCCTTGAGCGGGCTGGGATTGCTTTCGCGGGGCAGGGGCGTGGAAGTCGGCGGGCTGCTGCTCGGGTGGGTAGTCAATCAGGGCGAGCGGTGGCGCGTTCGTGTCGAAGAGGTCCGGGTGATGCCGTGCGAGCACGCGCAGGGGCCGGCTTTCGTGCTTTCCGAGCCTGAGCTGGCGCAATTGCGCCGTGCGGCCGCGACTTGGGCCCGCAGGCCGGGACGCCGCCGCTACCTGGTCGGCTATTGGCGCAGTCATACTCGCGGGCAGGTTGCGTTGCGCCCGAGCGACCTCGCCACCTTGCAGGAACTCCAGGTGCTGGGCTGCGAGCTAGCGCTGTTGGTGGAGCCGCACGGGGCAGGGCCCGCAGAGGCGGCGCTATTCCTGCCCGAAGGCCACACCTTCCCGCCAAGCGATCCGGCGGCGATGCGTGAAATCCGGTTGCCGCGGCGAACTCAAGGGCGCCGGGAGCGCGCTCCGGGGACCGCGGCCGCAGCGGAGGCGGTGCCGCCCGCGCCACCGACAGGAAGCCTTGCGGCCGGCGAATTGCCCGGGACAGATGTAGAAACCTCGTTTCGGTTCAGCATGTTCGAGCCGGGCAATCAGGCGGCGCCCAAGCCGGGCGGCAGAAGGCTCTGGTGGCTGGCTTTGCTGCTGCTGATCGGGGTGGCGGGCGCGGGCGCTTGGGCTTACAAGAGCGGACTTTTGAGGCTGCCCGAGGGGCACGATCCCGCCGATCCCTATGCCTTGGGCCTGAAAGTGGCCCGCCAAGGGGAGAACCTGCACTTGAGCTGGGACGGCCGCTGCCCGGCAATTGCGCGGGCTCAGCAGGCCATCTTGGTGATCGCCGACGGGGACCGACTCCGAGTGCTGGAGCTCGACAAAGCGCAACTGGTAGGCGGAACAATCGTTTACAGGCCAATCCAGGATCGGGTGAGCTTCCGGATGGAGGTCCGCTGGCCCAATGGGAGTCTCAGCGAGGCCGTGGGCTGGCCTGAATCGTCGCACTAACGACGACCCGTAGGGCCTCCGTGGCTCCTTTGCCCGATATCCGGCGGCCTGAGAGAACCCCCGGTTCGGGCTAAAGTTGTTGCTTTCCCCGTCCGAATGATCTACCATCGGAACGAGGTGGCCTGAAAATGGTCGGAGAGTGGAGCGCGAATGTTAGCCAAGCGCCGCAGATCCCTCGCTCCGCTCCCGACCTGCCCGACGGCGCCTACCCTACCCGCCTGGACGACCGCGGTCGCCTCCGACTGCCCGCAGCTTATGTCCGCTTCTTCGACTCCCTCGCGGAAAAGAAGCTCTTCGTGACCAGCATGGACGGCAAGAGCGTCCGCATCTACCCGATCGCGGTCTGGCGCCAGACGCGGGAGTGGCTGGCTACGCACCCCGATCCCGCGGCCGCCGACATCTTCTTCCTCGCCATGCACCATGGGGCTAACGCGGAAATGGACAGCCAAGGGCGCATCCTGATCCATGAAGAGCTGCGGCGCGAGCTGAACCTGGAAAATCGGCCTCTCCGGCTCCTGCCCTGGGTCTGGCGCGTGGACGTCGTGCCCGAGGACCTCTATCTGGGCCGCAAGCAGGCCGCCGAAGTCAACCGGGAGGAGAAACTGGTGCGCCTGACTGCGCTGGGGCTGAGGTAGATGGGAACCGCTCGCCATGTCGTCGCCGCTCCATCATACGCCGGTCCTGCTGGAGGAGGCCATCCAGTGGCTGGCCGTGCGCCCCGACGGCATCTACGTGGATGCGACGGCTGGACTGGGCGGCCACACGGAGGCCATTGCC
>JBMFPL010000127.1:0-8725 GCA_049969115.1 Bryobacteraceae bacterium
CCGCATCGGTGGCCTGGATACCTTCGATCCGCTCGATCCCCGCGTGGCCGAGTGGTGGAAGCAGAAAGCGGCTGAAATCTACCAGGCGATTCCCGACCTCGGGGGCTTCGTGCTCAAGGCAGACTCCGAGGGCAGGCTCGGTCCTTCGGCTTACAAGCGCACTCACGCCGACGCAGCCAATGTGATCGCACGCGCTCTCAAGCCTTACGGCGGGCTGCTGTTCTATCGCGGCTTCGTCTACGACCACCGCATGGACTGGCGCAACCTGAAGAACGACCGCGCCAAGGCCGCCTACGACAATTTCAAGCCGCTGGACGGGCAGTTCGACGACAACGTGGTCATTCAAATCAAGAACGGTCCCATGGATTTCCAGGTGCGCGAGCCCGCCTCCCCGTTGTTCGGGGCGCTGGAGAAGACCAACCAGGCGATCGAGTTACAAATCACGCAGGAGTACCTCGGGCAGGCCCGGCACATGGTGTTTCTGATCCCGATGTGGAAGGAGACGCTCGACTTCGACATGCACGCGGCCAAAGCCGGCACGCCTGTCAAGGCGCTGGTCGCCGGCAAGACATTCCGCAGGCCAGTGGGAGGCTTCGTGGGCGTGGCCAACGCGGGACGCGATCGCAACTGGATGGGGCATCATCTTTCGCAGGCCAACCTGTACGGTTTCGGAAGACTGGCCTGGAATCCCGATCTGAGCTCGGGCGAGATCGCCGAAGAGTGGACGCGGCTCACCTTCGGTCACGATCCCGATCTGGTGCGCACCATCGTGGAAATGCAGCTCACCTCCTGGCGAACTTACGAAAACTACACCGGGGTGCTGGGCATGCAGACGCTCACCGACATCGTGGGCAATCACTACGGCCCCGCGGTGGAGGCCTCGGAACGCAACGGCTGGGGCCAGTGGCACCGCGCGGACGAGAAAGGCATCGGCATGAACCGCACGGTAGCCACGGGCACCGGCTTCATCGGCCAGTACCGGCCTCCGGTGGCGCGCATCTACGGATCGCTCGAGACCTGCCCGGACGATCTGCTGCTGTGGATGCACCATGTGCCGTACACGCACCGCTTGAAGTCCGGCAAGACTGTGATCCAGCACATCTACGACGCCCACTACGAGGGTGCGGAAACGGTCGAGCGTTACGTGCGGCAGTGGGAGTCGCTCGAAGGCAAGGTGGACGAGCAGCGCTACCGCGAGGTGCTGGCGCGTCTGCGTTACCAGGCCGGCCACGCCAAGGTCTGGCGCGACGCCGTCAACATCTGGTTCTGGCGAACCTCGGGCATCCCCGATGAAAAGGGCCGCGTGGGCAACTTCCCCGACCGCATCGAAGCTGAAGCGATGGAGCTGGAAGGCTACGAGCTAGTGGACGTGAAACCCTGGGAAGCTGCTTCCGGCAGTAGGGCCGTAGGTTGCCCTGCGGGGCGTGCGTGCTCGGCCAGCTTCACCTTCCGCGGGCGCCCCGGCTGGTACGAGCTCCACGTGCAGTATTTCGACCAGAACAACGGAGTGGCGCGCTACCGCATTTTGCTTAACCGGCAGGCGGCAGACGAGTGGCGTGCCGACGACACGCTGCCCACGCGACGCATTGACTCGAGTTCGTCCACCCGGCACATCACGGGGCCACTGCCGCTCCGCCCCGGGGACGTGATCCGCATCCTGGGCTGGCCGGATGGCGGCGAGGAAGCGGCTCTGGATTACGTCGAGATCGTGGCCGCGCGGCAGTGACACGTCCGGGGCGGCTCGCAGCGAAAGCCAGCCCCGGAGATCCTCACCAAGCGTGCGGCACGCGATGAGCGAGCGCGACCTGCTTTGGCTGGCCCATGGCACAAGCCACCAAGAGACGCGCTAGGGAAAGGCGCGCGGATCGCCCGTGGGCAGCGGAGCATGGTCCTCGCTCGATGGCGGGCCGAGCAGCTGGCGAAAGATGGGCTTCAGCGCGTCGGCCCAGAGCTGGTAGGCCTTCTCCGAGGGATGGAGCCGGTCGGCGTTCATCATCTCCTCGAACAGGACGCCGTTGGCGCCGGCCAGCTTCGCATTGATGTTCAAGAACCGCACCTTCTCGCCGTCCGCCAGCAGCGCCAACTCCCGGTTGATGCGCTCGATCAACGGCATCAACCTCATGTCGTCGTTGCGGGGAAAAATGGCGGTCAGGACGATGGTAGCCGCCGGTGCTTTGCTGCGGATCAGCGCCAGCAGGGCTTTCATTCCGCACACCACGTCGGCCACCACGCGCTCGGGGGGCTTGCGCGGCGCGTCCGTCGCGACGTTGTTGATGCCTGCCTGCACCACCACGATCCTGGGGTTCACCTGATCGAGTTCGCCATGGGTGAGGCGCCACAGGATGTTTTCGATGCGGTCCGCCCCCCGGCCGAAGTTGGCCGCGTTCCAGCCGAAAAAGTTCCGTCGCCAGTTGGCGAGCAGTTGGGGGGTAGTCGGTTGCTCCCCAGCACCTGGTGATGGAGTCGCCCACGAAGTACACGTCTATGCGGCCCTGGCGAGCCTTCGCGACGAGCTGGGCATGGGCCTCCAGCGAGTTGGGATCCGTGCGGGGCACGGGCGTATCGCAAGGCAGCGGCGGCAGCGGCGGCGGTTTGTAACCGATGAGCTTGTTGGCCCAGGCGATGAAGTACTTACAGTTGGGCCCCGTGGTGTGACCGCCGTCATGCTGCCGCCAGGCGAGATGCCCGTCGAGCAGTCCCTTGTTCACCGGGGGCGGCGAGGCGCTACGGTAGTCGTCGCCCACGCCCAGGTCGCGCGCGCCCAGCAGCCTGAACACTGGGCCCGCCGCCACGGCCGCCATGAAACTGCCCTTCTGATCGAGCCACAGGGCATCGCCCTTTTCAGGCACGCCGTAGCTGATGCAAGGTGAGGCGAGGCGCGCAGAGCGCGATGAGCATGTGCGAGTCCACGGAAAGGTCGCCCGCGTTCTTGCTCCCGAAGGAGGCTTCGGCAGCCGCGTACTTGAGGAAGTTGCTCCCCATCCAATGGAACTGGCCGGGCGCGGCAAGGTTCTCCAGAGCCTCGCCGAAATTCCGGCGGAAGGGCTTGGCGCCGTCCGCGCCTGACGAGCCGATGAAGCCCAAGGTGAAACGCGTGTCGAAGGCCATGGCCACCAGCGCGGCTTTGCCGAACCGGGAAACACCCTCGATGCCCACGTGGTGTACGTCGACGCGGGGGTCGGTTTCCAGGAAATGCAAGGCGCGGGAAGCGCCCCATGCCCAGGCTCACAACACGCCCCAGTCGTCGGGCTTGCGCGGGCGGCCGCAGTTGACCAGCCCGATGATGCCGCCGCGCAGCACCGCGCCGCTGTCGGGCTGGATGCTGCCCGGATCGCGCCAGGCGTATCCCCAGCCATTCGCGACCAGTTGCTCGGAGGCAGGTGGGTCGGTTCCAGTGGGGACAAAACCCGGCGGCCCCAGGGGGCGTTCATCCGAGGGCATCACGGCGCGGCCGTAACGGATCATCAAAGGAACACGCTGGGGCGCCCACGCCGGCGTCACCACCACCATGCGGATCGCGACTCGCATGCCGGGGCAGGCAGGGTTGGCGACGCGGCCCTCGATTCGCCGGGCCAGGACCGGGAACGGGCCCACCCGTTCCTCGCGTGTCTCGACCACGCTCCATTGAACGGATGGCGTGCCGGCAGGTACGCGGCCGTAGACCTCGCGCTCGAAGTCTTCCACGATTTCCGGCCTGCGGAGCTTCCACCACATCTCAGCCGTGGTGACCGGCCGCCCATCCTTGAGCCGGAGGATCTCGGGATAGTCGGGGAAAGGATTGGCGGTGGCCTCGTCGTAGTTGGCGGCATTGGGGCGGTCCAGCCGCGGGCTGCGCCCCGGCCGCAAGGCGCGGATGCCGAGTTGCTCCATCGTCTGCCGATGTTCCTCGGCAGCCCCCTGCTCGAGACGGCTCGCAGGCTGTCCGAGCGCCTGCCGGCCGGCCAGCTAGATCACGACGGCAGAGACGATAGCTGCGCGGTGCGCCCGGAGCGGTACGGGAGGGAAGAAGGGGGACCCGCACCCGGGTCCCCGGCTGCGAAGCCGATCCTCAGAACGAGACGCGAAGCCCGAATCGGAGCTGGCGCTCGCCTGTGCCCTTGCCCGAGAAGCCGCTGGCGCCATTGCTTCCGATAGTGTAGTTGATGATGCCGAACTGCGCTGGGTCGGAGACGTTCGTGTTGCCGCCCCACTGCAAGCCCAGCGCAAAGTTGGGATGGTTGAAGACGTTGATGGCCTCGGCGCGGAACTGGATGTTGACTCGTTCCTTGAGGGAGACCGTGCGGATCAGGCTGGCGTGCGTGTTGAACAAGCTGGGGCCGCGGATGTTGTTGCGGCCGGCATTACCGAAGCCCCGCGGCTGGCCCGCAGGGATGTTGACCGACGCGTAGGCCGACGTGTCGAACCATGGTTTGCCCGGCCCCACGCCGCCCAGGATCTTCACCTCGGGCTTGACCTGATCCGGCACCTGCCCGCTGCTGGGCGCGTTCAGATTCAAGGCATTGTTCTGGACGATGTAAAGCGGGAAGCCGCTCATCGCGCTCAGCAACCCACTGAGCTCCCGGCCGCCCAGAATCTTGCTGCCGATGCCGGAATTGAGCCAGCGACGGCCTTTGCCGAAGGGCGACTCCAGCACCCACCAGGTATGAAACGTGTGGGTGCGATCGTAACCCGCTGGGCCGCGGTTCCGGTTGGCTTCGGGCATCCACTGGATGCGCGGGCCGGCGTCGTTGTCCGCGTAGTTGATGGCCTTGGAGAACGTGTAGGCGATCCCCCACTGGGAATCGCCCCAGCGCCTGGTGAGCTGCGTTTGCAAGCCGTCGTAAGTCGCCGTCTTGTAAGGTTCGATGCTGTTGATGTCGGCGGTGAGCCCGAACTTGGGATACAGGGCGCGGCCCTGCGTTCCGGACCCGGGAGGCCCTGCGTTGAGCGCTACGAACGACATCTGCCCGGTGGCGCGAGTGGCGGCGTAGCCGATTTGCATCACGAAATTGGCCGGCAGCTCGCGCTGGATCGTGTAGTTCCAGCTCTGCACGTACTTGCGACGGACCTTTTTGGGCACCGTGGTGGTCCCGGTTCCGCCTTGAAGCCGGATGGTGCCCTGGGTCAGATCGACCGCCTGGCGGTACTTTTCCGGTTGCAGACCGAGCCGCAGCGTGGTCACGGGGATGAACGGATTGGTCAGCCCGTTAAAGGTAGCTGGCGGGATCTCCCAGGCGAAGTTGATGGGGAAGGCGTTGCGGAACTCGATAAAGGTCCGTGGATCGGCCGAAATCCCGTAGCCGGCGCGGATCACGGTTTTCTCATTTATTCGGTAAGCCAGTCCCACGCGGGGAACCAGTTGCCCCTTGCCGTTGTCGACGCCGGTATCCAGCGGCACGCCGCCCACGCCACCGATGTAGACTAGACCGTCCGATGGGTCGGAGCGGGATACCCCGCCCCAGTCGCGCGTGGGGAACGGGTAATACTCCCAGCGACCCCCGAGGTTGACCGTAAGGCGGCGCGAGGTTTGCCACTGGTCCTGCAAATACAGCGCGACGATCTTGATCCGCAGGGAGTTCGGATCCCGCAGTTGTTCGAGCTTGCCCGCGCGCGAGGGCAGTCCTAGCAGGAAGGCAGCCCAACTGTTGAACCGGTTGGCGCTGGGGCCGTTCTGGAGAGCGGTGGCGTTGCCATCGAAGACGAAGGTCCCGCGCGCAGTCTGGAAGGTGCCGCCCTGCGGCTGGAAGTGATTGATCTGCTGATTCCAGGAATCGAAGCCCCACCGCAGGGTGTGCGCCCGCTTGACCCAGCTCATGTTGGCGCTGGCCGTGTACTGATTGTCGCGGAACCGGAATGGGCTGCCCGTGTTGGCGTTGCTTAGGTTCGACCAGCCGGCGATCTGGAAGGCTGGCATCCCGCTCTGCATGATGCTGGGACCATTGGTGCCCGGAATCTGGAGCAGCTCCAAACCGTAATTCTTGCCTAGATCGGGCCCCTCGGCGCCCAGCCGCTGCCGGGTGAAGCCAACGTTGCCATCCAGGAGGAGCGTGGGCTTGATCGCGTACGTCGCTCCCGCACCCGCCACCTGCGTGCGCCCGCGCGCATAACCGAGCTGGCCGCCCATGGAGGCGTCGCCGATAGCCTCGCCGAATGCAGGCGGATCGGTAATGTTGTGCGGGCTGATGCTGTAGCGCCCGAAATAGGAGAGCTTCTCGCTGACGATCTGATTGACCTTGATATCCACGTTGTCCCGGTTGAACGGGCTGGAACTAGGGGTCACGAAGTTATTCACGTAACCCGCGCCGGGCACGTTGGGCGGCGGCAGCCGCTTGATCAGCTCGTTGGCCGCCAGATCGAAACGCGTCTTGGGAATCACGTTGTTGGGGAGGGCAGGCGCCGGGCGGGATCGGCCGCCGATCCGGGATCATAAATCGTGGTTCCCGTGGCCTGGAAGTTCCCGTCGCGCAAATCCTGCGGCGCGACGCTGAAAAAGCGTGGCGGGGCGGTGATGCGGCGCGTGGTGCGCTCCCAGTTGACGAAAAAGAACAGCTTGTTCCTCAGGTCCACGAGCTTGGGGATGCGCACCGGACCACCGAAGTTCAGCCCGAACTGGTTGATGATGTTTTTGGGATTCTGGGGCGTGGTCTGGAAGAAGTTACGCGCCTTGAACTTGCTGTTGTTGTCGAACACCCATGCCGTGTCGTGGAAGTCGTTGGTGCCGCTCTTGATGGTGAGCTGGATCACGCCCCCAAGCCATGCCTTGCTCGGCGGTGTAGGAGTTGGTCACGATGTTCACCGTCTCCAGAGCCTCGATCGAGGGTACGTACACCGTGTTGGTCGGCAACCAGGGATAGACGATGCTGGCGCCGTCCAGCTTGGTGTTGTTTAGCAGGCGCGAGACGCCGTTGACGTGGAAAGAAATCGAACGCTGGGGATTGCCCGCGTCCGAATTGTGTTCGCCGTACATGACTGCGCCGGGAATGATCGCCATCAGGCTCTGGTAGTTTCGCCCCATCGAACCCCCGAGCACGAGACTGGTCACCTGGCGCGAGGTGATGTTGAAGTTCAGATCGGCGCGATCGGTTTGCAGCGCTTCGGCCGCGGCCGAGGCGACCACCTTTTCGGTCACCTGCTCGATTGGCAACGTCACATCGAAGCGGCGCACGCGGTTGGTTTCGATGACGAGGCCTTCCGCGGTGACCGTGGCGAAGCCTTTGGCTTTCACCGAAACGTGGTAAACGCCCGGCAAAAGGTCGCCGAACAGGTAAATGCCGGCTTCGTTGGTGGCGGTGGTTTTCGTAGCGCCGGTGGCGACATGGGTGACCTGAATGGTGGCGCCAGGCACCGGCGCCTCGCTGGCATCCCGGACGGTCCCTCTCAGCGACCCATAGAGCACCTGGGCGTCGGCTGCCCCATGCCAGCCAGAGATCACCAAGACCATCGCGACGATTAAGAGCGATGCGAGGCGGCTCCCGCAGTGGCCGTCGGGCGGCGCTTGCAAGCTATGGCGAGATCTTTTCATAGGAGTACACCTCCCTTCTCGAGGACGGTCCTGGCCCCCGGGACCGCTGGGCGCTCCCAAGCGCGCTTGCGGGGACGTCCGCCATGGCCAACGGTCCCCGGGGGGCGACCGGCCTGCCGAAATTTGTTGTAATGCAAAACAAATATAGGCCGATCCGCCTCCAACGCAAGGGGTCCGTGCAATCTTCTAGAGACTGGCCATCCTCGAAACTCGCCCACTCACCAAGGCGCCCTCGAAACGGCCCGGCTCGAACCACCCTGAGCCCGAGCCCATAACCCACTGCCCTGTGATAGCGGTTCATTCCCGGTGTCTGGCAGGCGTCCCCCTGCCAGCCTATTCTCCTCCGGTTCGCAGGCCCCCTCCAAGCCATCTATTGCGATGAGGAGTTCCTTCGGGCAGGTTCCTTTCGGAGACCCTCCCCACGGCGGCCAGCGGGCCTTCGGTGGCTCAAGTCAGTCGCGCCCTTGGCCCATCTGCCTCGCCGGTCGCGGGAGGTTCCCGTGATCCAGAAAAGCGGCCTCGCGGCCCGTCGCACACCGCGCGCGCACCGCGAGAGGGTTTCTGGCTTTGTCCGCGGGAGACCGTGCGCCGCTTGGGTTCGCATGTTGCGAAGTTGGCAATGCGATGGTTTCTGGCCAGTCACGCGATCCGACGCTCAAGCGGACCCGCGTCTTGCTGCCCGCTTGTTGGCATCAGCCCGGGCGGCCAGGGCCGGAGGCGCCATGGCCCCGCGGCGTCGCCGCGCGCCCTGAGTTGGCGTCTGCGGGTAGACCCGCCGGCGCCAGTGGGCTTGGTACCAGTGCCCGGCGAGTGGCTGGATCGCCCTTGCCTGGTCAAGCATCTCGTCCAGTATGAGGCTCGCCGCTGCCCCTCTGGGCGTGATTGTGTGGCTGCCGCTGCTAGCCTTCGGCTCCGACGATGTGGCAGGGGTCGAGAAAGCGACGCCCGCCGACCCGGCCGCTGTCACCTTTGTGCTGGGCGGCGTGGTCGCTAGAAACGTACCGTATCGGCCTTTGAACGCCGCGGAGCGCTGGCGACTGTTCGTGCGAGAAAATTTCGGTCTCAAGGCTGGCGCTTACTTGCGTGCGATCGGCTCCGCTTTGCCGGATCATCTGGACAACCGGCCAGAGAGTTGGGGCCAGGGCTCCAGAGGCTATTTCCGGCGGGCCGGCGATCGCTTTGGTAGGTTCACTCTTGCCTCCGCTTTCGAGCACGCGGGCGCTG
>JBMFPL010000128.1:0-8714 GCA_049969115.1 Bryobacteraceae bacterium
CAATCAACTCCTCGATTTGCTCGCGCAGGATCATGCCCGGGCGCAGCAGGCGCGGCGGTCCGGCCACGGAAAGCACCGAGGATTCCAGTCCCAGCGCGGTCGGCCCGCCATCCAGGATCATGTCCACCGCATCGCCCAGGGAGCGGCGGACGTGCTCGGCGGTGGTCGGCGAGAGCCGGCTGAAGCGGTTGGCGCTGGGGGCGGCGATGGGAACGCCGGCAGCGCGGATCAATGCCAGCGCGACCGGATGCGCGGGCATGCGCAGGCCGACGGTGTCCAGCCCGGCCGTGACCTCGTGCGGAATGACGGCGGCCCGGGGAACTACCAGCGTGAGCGGGCCAGGCCAGAACCGCCTGGCCAAAACCTCAGCGGCCTGCGGCCACTGCCTGGCCAGCCCACGCGCCATCTCGATGGAATCGACGTGGACGATGACGGGGCTGGTCGAGGGCCGGCCCTTGACTTCGAAAATCTTCCGCACAGCATCGCGATCCAGCGCGTTGGCCCCGAGGCCGTACACCGTCTCAGTAGGGAAAGCCACCAGCCTGCCCTCGCGGATGAGACGGGCGGCGCGTTCGATCTCCTGCGCGGCGGCCATCGTGCGGCTGTTCAATCGGGCAGCTCCTGGTCCTCGCCCGCCAGTTTGCCCGTCTTGCGCCAGACCAGGTACGCTCGCATGAAGGGATCCAGATCCCCGTCCAGCACGCGGTCCACGTCGCCGATCGCCAGGCGGGTGCGGAGGTCCTTCACCAGCCGGTAGGGCGCCAGCACGTAGCTGCGGATCTGGCTGCCGAAGTCAATGTCAGCTTTGCTTTCCTCCAGCTTGCGCTCCGCTTCCCGCCGTTTCTCCAGCTCCAGCTCGTACAGCCGGGCGCGCAGTTGCTTCATGGCCATGTCTCGGTTTTTGTGCTGCGAGCGCTCGTTCTGGCACTGCACGACGATGCCGGTGGGCAGGTGGACGATGCGCACGGCGGAGTCCGTTCGGTTGACGTGCTGCCCGCCGTGACCGCTGGCCCGGAAGGTGTCGATGCGCAGATCCTCGGGCCGGATCTCGATCTTGATTTCGTCGTCCACCTGCGGGTACACGAAGACGCTGGCGAAGGAGGTATGGCGCCGCGCGTTGGCGTCAAAGGGCGAGATGCGGACCAGCCGGTGCACCCCGATTTCCGACTGGAGCAAGCCATAGGCGTAGTCGCCATTGATCTCGAAGGTTACCGACTTGATGCCAGCCACCTCGCCGTCCAACCGGTCCGTGATCACGGTTTCGAAGCCCTTGCGCTCGGCCCAGCGCAGGTACATGCGCAGCAGCATTTCGGCCCAGTCCTGGCTTTCGGTGCCGCCGGCGCCAGGATGGATGGTGACGATGGCGCTGCGGTGATCGTTTTCCCCCGACAGCAGCATGCGCGTTTCCAGCTCCTGGAGGCGGCTGGAGAGCCGGTCCATCTCTTGCCGGATGTCCGGGCCAACGTCCTCCCCTTCGCGTCCCAGCTCGATCAGGGTCTCCAGATCCGAGAGGACCCGGGCGATTTCGGCTTCTTCGGCGATGTCCTCTTCCAGCCGCTTGCGCTCGCGTAACAGCTTCTGGCTGCGCTCGGGCTGGTTCCAGAACTCGGGATCGGCAATCTGCTTTTCGATTTCGGCCAGGCGGGCCTTCTTGGTGGGGACGTCAAAGATAGCCCCGCACAGCTTCGGCTTGCTGGCGGAGCGCTCCGTACTCCCTTTCCAGTTCTTCGAGAACAGTCATGGGTATTATGTGCCCTCAAAAGCTATTGTACCCCTCGAATCTGGCAGGCCGCGCGGCGGCGGACCCATCAGCGGCACAGGCGTTCGATCAACCGGTTGACCATTTCCAGGCGGCGCCGCAACTGGTCACGGACTTCGACGGTGCGGGTCCGGTGAATTTCGGCGGGCAGCTCGGCCCGCTCGCGTTCCAGAAGTTCCACGATGAGGTCCAGTTCCTCCCGGCTGAACACCGGGGTCATTTGAGCTGCGGCCCCCATGGTTCACCTCCCGGATGCGTTCCCACGTTCAATGTAACACCGGCCCGCGATTTTGGGAAGGGTGTTGTTGTTGGAGGCAGCCGGCGCCTCAGCGCGGGGGTACATCCAGCAGGTAGCCCTGCTTGCCGACGTTGAATGCTTGCGTGGCGCCCAGGCGCACAGAAACTCCCGCGGCCTCGTGAATGTGGCCGCAGAACAGGTATGCGGGCTGGTGGCGTTCCACGAACTCACGCAGCGCCCGGCTCCCGGCATGAAGGCCCCGGCGGATGCGGTCGAGCGGGGTGCCGTAGGGCGGGCAATGGCTGATGAGGATCAGGGGCTCGAGTCCGGCGAATTTTTCCAGGCGGCGCGCGATCTCCGCCTCGCTGTACTCGCCCGGCGTGTTGAAGGGGGTCGGATTGGAGTAGCCGAAACCGGCAACGTAGTAACCGTTCAGCTCCACCAGCCGCTCATGAAAGTAATGGAGGCCGTGACGGCGGGCGAAGGCAGAGATGGTTTCGGCGGACTCGTGGTTGCCCGGCAGGACCCAGACCTGCCCGGCCTTGCGCGCCAGCAGCCGCCCCAGGTTGTCCAGGTTGTGACCCCAGCTCGTCAGGTCGCCGGCCGCGAAGTAATGGTCGGCTTCGATCTCGAGCAAACGCGCCAACGCGACTTCGTCGCCGTGGATATCGGAAAAGGCCAGTAGCTTCATGGCCGCGATCCCAGTCTCGCCGTTGCGGGCGTTTACCTGTCCACCAACACTCGCAGGTTAGCGACCTTGGCCTCGGCGCGCAACTGGATCTGGCGCTGGCCGGCATTCGCGGGAAGCCACCACACCTCGACGCCGCCGATCTCCTGCCGTGCGGCATTGGGCACGGCGGACACGGGAATGATGCCCAGCACGAAGGCTACGCGGTCGGCCGTGATCTCGCGCGGCTCGCGTCTGGGCGGAGGCCATGCGGGCGCCAGGGGCAAGGTCAGAGCGAACGACCGGTTCACCGAGGCCCCCGCTTCGAGGCGCGACGTGTAGAACGTCGGAGGCACGGCGTAACTGACGCTCGGATCGAATGGCGGCGCTGTGCTGGCGAGGATCACCTCCCCCTGGGGCCCGAATTCGACCCTGGGCACGCCCGTGTGCACGACGGCCCCCTGGGCGGTGACGCGGATCGCGATGTCAATCACGTAGAGGGCCTCGCGCCCGTTGTTGGTCAAGGTGTAGTCCACCTGAAGTTGGTCCGCTGCAATGCGAAAATTCGCCATCAGCCTGGCAGGGTAGGTCATCTTGCCTGGCCTCCTCGGTTGCTCTCGGGGCGCTCGCGGGCAGCCGGCGTGCAAACTCGCCGCAAGACAGATAAGGGCGAGGCGCTGCGCGGCATGCATGGCTCAGAATACGGGCGGGTCATTGGGATAGTAGGAAGGCCTGGGATCGGGAGGCTGGCCCGTGACGGGCGAGCTGATCCCGCGTTCGCGGTACTCCTGGCGAATTTGGTTCTCGGTGTAAGGCTGGCCCGTCGTGTCGGGAAGGACCGTGCCATTGTAGCCGGTCTGATCGTTGGGATGCCGATAAACTTGCTGCGGCAGTCCCACGGTGTTGCGCTCCTCGTTCACGGCCACGCCATCGTTCTGCCAGTTGTCGCCGTGAGTCCCGGTGGCGTTGTGGGTGGCATGGATCAGCTCGTGCCCCAGGATGACGTCAGAGCCGGGCTGTTGCCAGTCAGGTGTCGTTCCCGGTGGTCCGAAGCCGTGCACGTCGGGGTTCCATCGAACGGTAGAATCCGAGCCACGCTGGGAGTTGCGGGCGCCTTGAATGTCGTGGGCGCGACACGTGGCGTTGTAAGGCGATTCGCCGGGGCCGGGGACGTAGTTCTCCACCGTGACTCTGTGGCCGCTGGCCTCGATCGCGTCGAACGCGGCGTGCATGGTGCGCGTCATGTCCAGGCGGATCAGGGTGGTCAGAGCGCGGGTCGCGAAAGTAGGATCGTTAGGGTCAGGCTTGATTTCGATGGCGTCGCCGTAAGCAAGGCGCCACTCCCATGGCGGCAAGCCCCAGCGCAGCCGCAGCACGGTTTTCACGGCCCGTGCGCTGAAGGCTGGGCCGCCAATGAGAACGGTGGGAAGGCCCATCGCGATGGAGCCCCCGTGCGCCGTCATGTCGCCTTGCCGCGCTGCGGGCAGGCCCTGCACCAGCACGGTAGCGGCTCCCTGCGTGATGATGTCCGGCGGCCCGGCGCAGGAGGCCAGGTCGGTCACGCGAGCCTGCGGCAACCCGCCCACCAGGACTTGCGGGGCGCAAGGCGGAAGGATGGGCCCGCCGACGTGAGGGACCGGCGGCGTGCCCGGGTTGGACATCGGGCAGGTGTGCATGTCGGTGACGCGTGCAGCCGGAGGCATGACAGCCCTCAGCAGTTGATCTTGACCAGGCCGCCCTGAATGGTAATGAGCGGGCTGCTGATTTCGATCGAGGTGGGCGTCATCTGGATAGAGCTACCCCCGCAAACCACCTTGACGCTGGTCGTGCCGGTCACTTCGATCTTGAGCGCCGTGGTGCTGTGGGTGCCGGCCGGCGCTTGGATGGTTATGCTGCCTTTTTGAACGATGAGACTGTCGCTGCCCTGCATCAAGGTCACGTCGCGATTGCCCTTCCAAATCTCCAGCGTGTCGTTGCCCTGCTCTAGGGTTTCCTTCCGGTTGCCATGGGAAATGTTGAGCGTTTCGTCCTTCTGGATGCCCGTGACTCGCTGCCCGTAGACGGTGCGCGACTCGTCGTTCTCGACGATGGTGATCAGGTCGCGCTCGGCGTGAATGACGATCTGCTCGGCGCCTTTTTTGTCTTCGAAGCGGATTTCGTTGAAGTTCTGGGAAGTGCCGCCCTTGGAACTGCGTGAGCGGAAGCCGCTCTGGGTCTGGTTGGCCGGGAGTTCGTAGGGCGGCATGTTGGTTGCGTTGTAAACGCGGCCGGTGATGATGGGCCGGTCAGGATCGCCCTCCAGAAAATCCACGATGACTTCCTGGCCCACGCGGGGAGTCCAAATGCCGCCCCAAGCTTTGCCGGCCCAGGGCTGTGAGACGCGGATCCAGCAGGAGCTTTTCTCGTCATATTTCCCTAGCCGGTCCCAGTGAAACTGCACCTTGACCCGCCCGTACTTGTCCGTGTAAATCTCCTCTCCTTTGGGGCCCACCACGATGGCGGTCTGGCTGCCGTACACGACCGGCTTGGGAGTCACGCGCGGCGGGCGGAAGGGAACCGAATGCGGGATGGCGGTGAAAAGATTGTCGTAACTGGCTTCCTGTGGCCCGCCCACGCCCGAGTAGAACCCGCCTTCCACCGCGTTATGAGTTACCGAAGTGATCACGTAAATACCGTTCTGGTCCTTGCGCTCGTGATCGTAGAACTCGAAGCGATAGCCGGGGGTGAAAGCGCGGCAGGTGCTGGCGCCCTGCACCAGCACGTGGGCCGCCTCCTCGCGTTCCATGCGCAGGCGCGCCTCCCGCTCGCCTTCGTCCCGCCGCAGGAATTCGCCGGGAAAGTCATAGAGCTCCAGGCCCGTATTCCCGGCCACGGGAGTCTTGGTCTCCAGGGTGGTGAGCAGGCTGGTCGAAGGCGTTTCGAAATTGAAATCGGTGACCGTGCACCGGCCGGGGCGCAGCTCGTGCTGGCGCCGCCAGCTCGTGACGTAGTCTTCCGGCGCGGCAAAGCCCGGCCCGGCGGCCGGTTCGTAGCGTGCCTTCTCCTGGTTGGGGCAGGGCTGGTGCGCGTTGGAGGAGTCGCCCAGCACCAGCGTATGCTTGCCGTTTTCGTGCTTGAAGTAGTAAAAGATGCCTTCCTGCTCCATCAGGCGCTGGATGAAGTTATAGGATGTCTCCCGGTATTGAACGCAATATTCCCGTTTCGGGTAACTTCCCTCCAGTTTGAACTCTACGTCCTGGATCTTGTGCCTCTGGAGGACGTCGCGGATGATGTCGGGCACGCTCTGGTTCTGGTAGATCCGGCAATCGGTCGTGCGGGTCAGGAACCACAAGTTGGGCACCACTTCGGCCTGGTAGCGAGCCAGCCTCCCGAGTCCGGGCAACTGCGCGAAACGGCTGATGAAGCCGTTGAAGTAGCGCAGGGTTTCACCATCGGCCAGGGTGATGGCGAAGGTGACGTTCTGTCCCACCAGGTCGTCGAAGTTGACCGCGGGATCCTCCGAGAGCAGATCCAACTGGAAGCTGAACAGCTCGGAGATCGCCTCCCTGCCGGTGAACGACCGAAGCAGGAACTTGTCCGGCCCCAGCGGTGTCGCCAGCCAGAGCAGCCGGTACATTTGTGTAATCGAGCTCCCCATGCTTGGCGCCTCCCCGCCTGCGAAAGCGGTGCTCTCAGGCGAAGCGATAACTGAAGGAACCGTCCGGCCCCACGCTGGCGTGGATCGAGCCCAGCTTCTCTCCCTCGGCCATGCGCGCCAGCAGTTGCCGGGATATGTCGGGCAGCAGCGTGTTGGTCAGGATGTTGTCCACGTTGCGCGCGCCGCTTTCCACTTCCGTGCAACGGCGGGCCACCTCCTCTACCACCGCCGGGTCGTAGGTGAATTCGATGCGGTGATTCTCGCGAATGCGCCGTTGGATTTTGGCCAGCTTGAGTTCAATGATCTTCTTGAGCGCCTCGTCGCGCAGCGGATAATAAGGCACGATCACCAAGCGGCCCAAAAAGGCGGGCTTGAAGATCTTGTTGAGCTCGGGCTTGATCGCGCGCACCAGCGCTTCGGGCGAGGGTGCGGTTTCAGGATCGGCGCACAGCTTCATGATGGCGTCGGTGCAGGCGTTCGTGGTGAGCATGATGATGGTGTTCTTGAAGTCGATCTCGCGGCCCTCGCCGTCTTCCATCACGCCCTTGTCGAAGACCTGGTAGAAGAGCTGGAGCACGTCGGGATGGGCCTTCTCCACCTCATCGAGCAGCACCACCGAGTAAGGCCGGCGCCGCACAGCCTCAGTAAGCACGCCTCCCTCGCCGTAGCCCACGTAGCCCGGGGGCGCGCCCTTGAGCGTGGAGACGGTGTGCGCTTCCTGGAACTCGGACATGTTGATGGTGATCAGGTTGCGCTCACCGCCGTAGAGCAGGTCCGAAAGCACCAGGGCCGTTTCGGTCTTGCCCACGCCGCTGGGACCCACCAGCAGGAAGACGCCCACCGGCTTGTTGGGATCGTCCATGGAAGCGCGCGAGCTGACGATGCGCTCGCTGATCACCTTCAGAGCATGATCCTGGCCGATGATGCGCTCGCCCAGCACGCGCTCCAGCGAGAGCAGGGTCTGGAGCTCGTCCTTGACCATCTTGCCCACCGGGATGCCGGTCCAGGCCGAGATGACTTCGCTGACGATCTGGGCGTCGACGCAGACGCCGATCAGGGGCTGGTCGCCTTGCAGGGCAGCCAGCTCGCGGTTGAGCGCCTCCAGTTCTGCCCGCAACGCCGCGATGCCGTTGCCGCTTTGGGTGGTCGCGACCGCCGCGCCCTCTGGTGGCGCCTGGGCGTCGGCGCCCGCGCTCTGGCCGTCGCCGCTCGCCGCCACAGCAGCCATCGCGGGCGAAGTGGCGTCGGCGGAGAGCGCCTCGATTTTCGCACGCACCTCGCGGATCCGCTCCACCAGGCTGCGCTCCTTCTCCCAGCGCTCGGTGAGCTGCGCCAGACGCGCTTCCAGTTCGGGAATTTCCCTGTCAATCGCCTGGAGCCGCTCGCTGTGGTCAGCGCCCAGGGCGGCCTCGCGCTCCAGCACGCGTTTCTGCACGCGCAGATCGTCCAGCCGGCGCTGCGCCTCTTCGATGGGCGGCGGGGTGGCGGCCTGCCCGAGGGCGAGGCGCGCGCAGGTGGTGTCGAGCACGCTCACCGCTTTGTCGGGAAGCTGGCGCCCGGCCAGGTAGCGGTGCGAGAGGCGCACCGCGGCCCGCACGGCCTCGTCCAGGATGCGCACATTGTGATGCTTTTCCAGCGTGCTCACGATGCCGCGCAGCATCACCATACACTGTTCCTCGGTGGGCTCGTCTACCTTGACCACCTGGAAACGGCGGGCCAGCGCGGCGTCCTTTTCAAAGTACTTCTTGTACTCGCTCCAGGTGGTGGCGGCGATGGTGCGCAACTCGCCGCGCGCCAGGGCGGGCTTGAGCAGGTTGGCCGCGTCGCTCATGCCCGCTTGCCCGCCTGCTCCGATCAGCGTGTGCGCCTCGTCAATGAACAGGATGATGGGCGTGGGCGAGGCCTTGACTTCTTCGATGAGGCCCTTGAGCCGGTTCTCGAACTCGCCCTTGATGCCCGCCCCGGCCTGCAGCAGCGCCAGGTCGAGAGCGTGCACGCTGACGTTGCGCAGCGGGGCGGGCACGTCGCCCTGCGCTACGCGCAGCGCGAAACCCTCCACCACCGCCGTCTTGCCCACGCCGGCTTCGCCCGTCAGAATCGGGTTGTTCTGGCGGCGGCGCATGAGGATGTCAATGATCTGGCGGATCTCGAAGTCGCGGCCCAGCACGGGATCCAGCTTGCCCTCACGCGCCCGCGTGGTCAGATCGATCGTGTACTGCTCGAGGAACGGCGTTTTGCCCGGCGCTGCGCCGCGCCCGGGCAGGGCTGGGACGGCCTCGCGCATGGCCGGGATCGAGTCTTCGTGGGAGCCGGCCACGATCGAGGAGAAATTCTTGCGCAGGTCTTCGGCCGGGATCTTCTGCATCTCACGGCTGACCTCGTTGACCAGCCGCGCCAGCTTCTCGCTGGCGCG
>JBMFPL010000129.1:0-8705 GCA_049969115.1 Bryobacteraceae bacterium
TGCTTTCAACCTGGCCGACAGCGCCATCAGCGTGGGCGCCGCGCTCATCGTCCTGGACTTGGTGCGCTCGCGCGGTGCGCGTCAGGAGACTTCTTGAATGCTGCCCCAGCTCGTACGCATCGGCGATTTCTTTTTGCCCACCTACGGCCTACTGGTGACCATCGGCTTCCTGAGCGGGTTGTGGCTTGCCAGCCGGCTCGGCCGGCGCGCGGGACTGGACAAGGATGCGGTCCTGAATCTCGGCATTTACTCCGCTCTGGCCGGGATCCTCGGCGCCAAGCTGGCGCTGGTGCTGCTCGATCTGGATTACTACCGGACGCACCCGCGCGAGATTTTCAGCCTTTCGACGCTCCAGGCCGGGGGCATTTTCTACGGTGGCCTGATCGCGGCGCTGGCGGCCGCGGCTTGGTACGTCCGGCGCAAACGGCTGCCGGGCTGGGTTGCCGCTGACGTGTACGCGCCCGCGGTCGCGCTGGGCCACGCCTTCGGGCGGTTGGGTTGCTTCGCCGCCGGCTGCTGCTGGGGCATCGAAACCCACTTGCCCTGGGCGGTGACCTTCACCAATCCTCTTTCGCACCAGCTTTTCGGCACACCGCTCAACCGGCCGCTGCACCCCACGCAGCTTTACGAAGCCCTGGCCGAGGCCGCCGTCTTCGCCGTCCTTTACTGGCGCCACGCTCGGCCTCATGCGCCCGGCACGATCATCGGACTGTACCTCATGCTGTATTCCAGCGCGCGGTTTGCGATCGAATTCGTGCGCGCGCATGACGAGCTCAACCCGCCGCTGGGGCCGCTGTACTTCGAGCAGTGGGTGGCGCTGGCGCTGGTTGCCGCGGGCCTGAGGCTGGTGGTCTCGCGGCGGCGGGTCAGTTCGGGCGCTCCAAGTGCTCCAGCCAGCCCTCGTCGAACTCCACGTGCTTGATGCTGTTACGGCGGAACGTGTAAGTCACATGGATCATGCCGTCGGAAGACTGGATGACGCACGGGTAGGAATACTCGCCCGGATTGGATTCCAGCGCCAGCGGCTCGCGCCAGCTCTGCCCACCGTCGTGTGAGCGAGCGACCGCCAGCGGGGTGCGAGCCGTTTCACTCTCGTTGAAAACCAGCAGCAGGCGCCCGCTGGCGAGGCGCGCGACGGCGATCCCCGCATTCGGATTGCGCAGCGCGGTGGCAGCGGGTGGCGTCCAGCTGGCGCCGCCGTCGCCGGATTCGCTCGACAGGATGCGGGGCGCAGAGCGCAGCAGTGCGAGCAGCGAACCATCGGGCCGGACCGCGAGAGCGGGCTGCGTTCCTGCCGCCAGCGGAGCCGAGCGCGTCCAACCCGAGGCCGGATCGCGGGCGCGCAGGAACACAGGCCCTTCGCGGCTGCTCAGGGGCAGCACCAGGGTCCCGTCGGACAGCGTGACGGGAGGGTTGCGAGACAACCATCCGAAGGAGCCCGGTATTTCCTGGTCCGAACTCCAAGTCCTTCCGCCGTCGGTCGAGAATCGCTGAAAGAGCCGGCACTCCGACCAGCCGCCGCCGCGCCGCAGAGGGCGGCCGGCTTCCATCCTGCCCCAGACCAACCAGATCCTGTTCTCCGGGTCTCGGAACAGAACCGCGTTGCCCGGCGGCTGGAGTGAGTGCGGGATCAGCACGAGCGGCTCGCTCCATTGCTTCTGGCCCTTGCGGCGTCGCGAAAGGTAGAGCGCCTGATCGTCGCTTGATTCGTAGCTGCCGCCGTACCACGCCACCAGGAGATCGCCCTCCGGCGTCTCGACCATGGTCGAAGCATGATGCGCCGGCGCTCCGGGGATGCGCTGGAAGATCAACTCGCTCGAAAACCACACCGAGCCGTACGGGTCCTCCGGCTCCGCGGCGCTGCCCGGCTTGCCAATGGGCTCCCCCGAGGCAGGCGACCCGCGCGCCGTCACTTGCCGTCCCGCCGCCAGCTCACGCACGGTGGCTTCCAGATCGCGGCCCACCGCTCCGCGGTATGCCACCGTTCCCTGCGCATCCACCAGCAGAGCCTCGGGTGTCACGCGCGCGCCCGCCAGCCGTGCGGCCCGCGCCTGTGGATCCCGGTACACGGGGAAGGTGAACCCCATGCTTTGCGCGAACCGCCGCACCTCCGCGCCAGTTTCGAAGTCGTTGGGGAAGACGCCCACGAGCAGGATTCCCTGCCGGCGGTACTCGCCATCCAGTTCGCCGAGCCAGCCCGCCACGGCGCGTACCGCCTGGGATCGGGTCGAAAGAAACACCACCAGAGTCCCTCTGCGCTCGCCGTAATTGCGAAGCACGAGCAGCGAGCCCTCGGGCGTCGCCAGTTCCAGCGGCCCGAGCGCTCCCTGCGCGGCGGCCAGCAGCAGCGCCAGCAACATGCCTGCTCTCCTTCAGCGGAAAACCACCAGCGCGCTCACGCCGACATCCGTGCCGCCGCTTGCGCCGAACGGCTCGCCGCGAACCACCAGGCGCACGGTGTGCTCGCCATTGCGCAGCCCGTAGCTGTGCCAGACCGCTTCATCGCCTTTGCTCCCTGTCTCGTCCGAGCACACGTCCACGGTGCGGTGCAGCTTGCCGTCCAGGTAGATGTCGGCCTTGCCGCCCGCAGGCAGGTACGGGCCGACGATGATGGCGCCCGTGCCGTGGAAGCGGATCGAGGCCTCTGCGCCTTTCTCGCTTGCGAGACGCTGGTTCTTCTCCACGCGCCAAGGACCGCGGAACTGCCAGCGCGGATCATCCGCCGGGATCCGCTCGGCCACTCTGCCGAAGTCCCAGGTCTCCAGTTTCGGCGGCGCAGGTTTCTGCACGGGCACGATCAGCCGTTCGCCCAGGCGACGCCCGCCTTCGCGTTCGACGAGGGCGATAGCTCTTTTCAAGGTGCTTTCCACGATGGAGTGGAACGAGTAATCCGTGTAGCGGAACTTTTCCTCGGCGATGGCGGGGATGCCACTCTTCCAGATCTCGGGGATGCCCTGGTAACCGAGAACTACGCCCAGAATGCCGCCCGCGCTGGCCGGGTTGCAATCGGAATCCTGGCCCGCGCGCGTGGCGATCTCGATGGTGCGCCCGAAGTCCCCGTTGCCGTAGAGCAAGCCCAGAGCGATGTAAGCGCCGTTGAGTTTGGCGTCAATGTTGAAGGGCCGCAGGGCGCCGGCGGGGCAAGGATCGTTGGCATCCCATTTGTCCTCGATCAGCCGCCACACGCGGCGCCAGTCGTCGGGGTATTGCCGGCGCCAGGCGAGCACGTCGGCGAGCAGGCGCGCGTACCGACTACGCGGTGGAATGCAGGCCAGCCCCGCCTCCACGATGCGGGCCGGATCCTTCTCGAAGAAGGCCGCCGCGTACATGCCGGAGACGAACATGCCGCCGTAAATGCCGTCACCGTAGTTCATCACGCGGCCGGCGCGTTGCGCGATGCGATTGGTGGCCCGGAAAAGGCCAGGCGCCATCAGGCCGATGAAGTCGGCCTCGATTTGGAAGTCAATGTCGTTGGCGTGAGCGTTGTAGCGCGGGTGCCCGGCGAGCGCCGCCGGAATGCCCCGGTGCAGGTTGCGGCGCGCGGCGAGATTGGCATGCCAGAGGCGGTATTGTGTTCTGGCGAACGCGGCGGCGAAATCCTGCGTCGTCGCCTCCAGCCCCTTTTCATCGAGTACCCGGGCCAGGGTCATGTCTACGTAAAGGTCGTCCTGATCGAGCGAGTTCTTGACGCGCTCGGGCTTCCAGGGAGGCAGAGGATCCTCGAAAATGCGCCCCAGCGCCCGGAACTCGGTGGGCGCGCCGAAGCTGACGCCGATCATTTGCCCGGCCCAGCCGCCCGCGATCTTGTCGCGCAACTCGGCGAGCGTGATCTCGTGGCGCGCCTGCGTCTGCGCCACCCCCGCCATCCCGCACGTCACTGCTAACCACAGCATGCGTCTCCTCATGGCTCCTCGCTGTTCGCAGCCTCGATCTTACTCCAAGCGGTCGCCCTGCGGGTTTGAGACAATGCTATGCGAAAACGGGAGGAGCTTATGAACCGCAGAACGTGGATGAAGACTGTGCCCGCTCTGGCTGTGATGGCCGGGCGCCCCGCGGCGGCTGCCCCCGAGCCCATCGTGTTGCCCAAGCCGCAGACCGAGGGCGGTCGGCCACTGATGCAGGCGCTGCGCGAGCGCAAGACGACGCGGGAGATCGCACCCGACCCTTTGCCCATCCAGACGCTTTCCAACCTGCTGTGGGCGGCGTTCGGCGTGAACCGCGCCGAAGGCCCCATGGGACGTCCGGGCCGCACCGCGCCCTCGGCCATGAACCTTCAGGAGATCGAAATTTACGTGGCGATGCCCCAGGGCGTCTACAAGTACGAGGGCGTACCGCACCGGTTGGTTCCCGTGCTGGCCGAAGACATCCGTGCCAAAGTGGGCAGGCGGCCGGCCGCGGGCCAGGCGCCGGTGAGCCTGATCTATGTCACCGACTGGGGCAAGCTGGCCAAAGTGCAGCAGCCCGAGCTGCGCAACAGCTTCACCAGCGCGGATGTAGGATTCATCGCGCAGAACGTGTATTTGTACTGTGCCTCGGAAGGCCTGGCCTCCTGGTTCCACACGCCCGATCGTGATGCGCTGAGCAAACTATTGGCGTTGCCTGCGCAGCAGCAGGCGCTTTACGTGCACACGGTGGGATACCCGGCGACGAAGTGAGGGGCGGGGCGGCGCCCTGGCAGCCGGTTACAGCGCCGCGGTCTCAGTCCCGCGCGAAGCGGTCATCTGCCGCGCAGCGGGCCGAGCGGGCGCTCGCGAGCCAGCCGGCGCGAGCCGCCGGGTACGCGTCGAATCGCGGCACGTACGGCTTGATGTCCAGCAAGGGCGTGCCGTCCACGATATCCACTTCCGCGATCCTGAGCACGTTTCCCTCCACGGCCAGCAGCCGCACGCATGAGATACCGATCGGGTTGGGACGGCACGGGGCGCGCGTGGCGAACAGCCCGCGTTCCTGCGAGTCGAGGTACGGTTGCACCCGCAGGCGGGCCGGGCTCGCGCAGTGAAACCAATACAGCAGCCAGATCCGTTCAAAGCCCTCCAGATCGCTGAGTCCCTCCCGGTATTCGTCGAATACGATCACCTGGCCTTCTGCCCCATCGGACATGCACGGCTGGATGGGCGTGCCGGCTGGTTCGCGGAACGGGGTGCGGATCACGCCGATGGGCTTCAAACGCATTTCGATACCGGCACTGTCCTGCATGGTAGCCTCAGGGATCAAAGCAAAAACGCTTGCCCACCGCAGACTCTTGGACGCGTCCGGGGAAACGCCGCGCCAGCTCCAAGACCGCCGTCCAACCTGTGCAGTGCGCGGGCGCGATGAGCTGGGGCGCGAAGCGTTCCAACGCCTCCAGGGTGCTTGCGATTCGCTCCGGCGCGGCGCGCACCAGGTGAAGACCGCCGATCAGAGCCCGGATCTGCGCGCCCGGCCGCAGCTCGCGGATGTATTCCAGGGTGTTGACCACTCCGGAGTGGCAGCAGCCCAAGACCACGACCAGGCCCTGCGCGGTTTCCACCCAGAGCGCCTGGTCGTCCACCAGGGGATCCGGCTGGCGGCAGGCTTCATCGAGGAAGAACGGGCCGCCGGTATCTTCGAAATCGTTGCGGCGCGGGATTTCGCCCGTCACCCAAACGCCGTCGAACAGGGCTTCCGGCTGGCGCGTCCAGTGCAGCCTGCGCGCACGCATGCGGGCGCCTTCTTCGTTGATGCCGGGCATGCCAATCGACCGGGCGGGAGCATGCTCGCGCCGCGAGAACTTGGGTTGGAAAGCGGCCGGGTGAACCCAGAGCTCGGGTCGCTGGTCACGGCTCAGCGCGCCCACCAGCCCGCCGGTGTGGTCGTAGTGCCCGTGACTGAGCACCACCGCATCGGCGGTTTCCAGGGGAACGTGCAGGTGACGGGCATTGTGCTCGAGCACGCGACCGGCGCCGGTGTCGAACAGGATGCGCCGCGCGTCGGCTTCGATCCATACCGACCAGCCCCATTCGGCCAGCAGGTCCGGCTCGCGCACGATGTTGTCGGAAAGCACGGTGATGCCAAGGCGGGAAATCATGGGTTTCTGTTTGAGGGCGCCCATCGCCGGCGCCGCATTGCTTTCTCGCTCAGGCCCCTTATAGTATAAGTCTTTGGTCCGAGCCAACAGCCAGGAGCGAGAGCATCATGTGGAAGCGCCGAGAAGAAGAAGCACCCCCGAAGCCGTACACACCGCCTGCGCCCGAGCCGGTGCGAGAGCCTGCGCCTCCCCCGCCGGCGCGACCGAGCGAATCCGAGTTGCCGCGCGGCGTCGCCGCCATCGGCAAATCCGTCAAGATCAAAGGGCAGATCTTCAGCCGCGAGGACCTTTACCTGGACGGGGAAATCGAAGGGACGGTGGAAGTGCCCGAGAACCGTTTGACCGTAGGGCCGCACGGGCGTCTTCAGGCCAGCGTGAAGGCGCGCGAAGTGGTCGTGCTGGGTTCGGTCAACGGCAACGTGGAAGCCACCGAGAAGATTGACATCCGCAAGGAAGCCCGGTTGGTCGGAGACATCAAGACTGGGCGCATCATCATCGAGGATGGCGCCTATTTCAAGGGCAGCATTGACATCGTGCGGGAGGCGGCCAAACCCCAGCAGGCGCCGCCCGCGAAGCCTGCCGCACCGCCCCAGCCTGCCGCGGCCGCTCCCGTGCAACCCGCTGCCGCTTCTCCGCCCCAGGGTGAAGCCAAACGCTGACCTCGGAGAGGCGCTTGTTCCGGGACCGCGCGAAGCCGCTTCCTCGCCAGGGCCCGGATGCTGGCGCGGCCACGGGCCTCCAACCAAGCCCTGCTCAAAGCGGCGTCTACACGCGTCACAGCCACGGCTTGGAGGAGTTTTTCCGCTCGCTGGGCACGCAGCCCGGGCTGCGTGTGCTCGACTGGGCGGGGGCTTCGCAGGCCAGCATCGCTTTCCTCATCGAGCGCGGCCACCGGCTGTACTCCGAGGATTTCTACCACTTGCTGGACATGCACTTCGGCCCGGACGACTGGTACGCAGCCCAGCAGGACCCCGCCCGCGTCCAGCGCTTCCTCAGCCACACGCTCGACTTCGCCGCCGGCAGCTTCGAGGGGGCGCTGCTCTGGGACATGCTCGAGTACTTGGCGCCACCCTTGCTGGATCGCGTCCTGGAGCGTCTTTACCGGGTGGTCAAGCGGGGCGGGTACATGCTGGCCATGTTCCACGCCGATGAGAGGCTGGAGCGCGTCCCCGTCTACCGGTACCGCATCGCCGCCGCCGATACCCTCTTGCTTTCGCAGCGCGACACGCGCCGGCCCGCCCAGCTTTTCAACAACCGCGCCATCGAGAAGTTGTTCCGGGAGGCCGAGGCGCTGAAGTTCTTCCTCACGCGCGACCACCTGCGGGAAGTCATCGTGCGCCGGTAAATTCACGGGCGGCGCCTCGTGCTTTCCCCCGCCCCCAGTGAGCGAGTGAGCACGAAAGGTGCGCGGATGCCGAAGAGTGCAGGCGCGAGGGCACGCCTCGTGCGCAGCACCGGTTTCGTGGCTGGCCCGCCAGGGTGGCAGCCGTCAGTGCGCCCGCGGGAAGGCCGCGCTAGCGGTAAAGTCCCCGCCGCCACCAGCACCGGACGCGCAGCAGGTCGAGGAACATGTCGAGGCTGTCGCGCATCATGCTGACCCGCGTGCCCTCGGCGTGGTTCCAGCGCACGGGCACCTCGATGGCCTTGAATCCCAGCTTGCGCGCCAGGTAGAGCACCTCGACATCGAAGCCGAAACGCTCGATCCGCTGTCGCGGGAAGATGGCCTTCACCGCATCGCGCCGGAAGAGCTTGAAGCCGCACTGGGTATCGCGGAAGGGAAGGCCCACCAGCAAGCGCATGACCGCGTTGAACACGCGCCCGGCCCACTCGCGCCACCATGGCTGGTGCACGCCGATCAGGGAGCGGTCCAGCGCGCGCGATCCGAAAGCGATGGCGGCCTGCTCGCGCTGGGCGGTCTGCCAGAGTTTCTCCAGCTCCTCGATGGGCGCGGAAAGATCGGCGTCGGTGAACAGCGCCCACTCGCCCTGCGATGCGAGCATGCCGTGACGGACCGAGTAGCCCTTGCCACGGTTGCCGGGATTGCGCAGCAAGCGCACCTCGGCCCTGCCGGCCGCCACCTGCTCGACGCAGGCCGCAGTGCTGTCGGTAGAGCCGTCGTCCACCACGAGGATCTCGAAGCGGCCCGGATAGTTCCGGTCCAGGTAGTTCAGCAGCGCGCGCAGCGTGCCCGGTAGCCGCTTCTCTTCGTTGTAAGCAGGGACGACAATCGAGAGAAAAGGCAACGTTCAATTATAATGAAGCATTCAGACGCCCGCCGCGTGCTGCGCCCGCTCCGGGCCAAGGAGAACCCGCTTGTCGCTGGAATTCGAACTGCTCGCGCAACGTCTTGAGAAGGTCAGGCAGATCCGCGCGCTCGGCTTCGAGCCGTACGGCCAGCGGTTCGATTTCACGCACACCCTGGTCGAGATCCGGCGCCGCTGGGGCGACAAGAGCGCCGAGGAGCTCGAGCCGCGCATCACGGTCCGCGTCTGCGGCCGCATCCATACTCTGCGTCTGATGGGCCGCGCCGGCTTCGCCCACCTCATGCAGGAGGGCGAGCGCTTGCAGATCTACGTCCGCAGCGACGCGGTCTGCGAGCGCGACTGGAAGCTCTTCCGCATGCTCGAGCCGGGCGACATCATCGGCGCGGAGGGCTACC
>JBMFPL010000130.1:0-3306 GCA_049969115.1 Bryobacteraceae bacterium
CGCGATGCCTTCTTGAACGCCCTGGAGCTGGAGCTGGTAACGCGCGGCGGTGGAAATCAGCACGTTCTCTTGCTGCGGCAGCTCACCGTTGTGCCTGAGCTTATAGGCGCTCAGCCTGGCTTCCTGCTCCTCCAGTCGTTTGCGCGCCTCCGCCAGTTGGGTCTCCAGAAACTCCGAGGTCCCCAGGGCGTGAACCTCGCGTGCGCGCAGGTTCTCCTCGATGAAGAGATTGGCGAGCTGGTTGGCCACCAGCGCCACCACATTGGGGTCCGGCCCGTGGTAGGCGACGCGGAAAGCCCCGGGACGATCCTGCGGCCAGCCCTGCTCGACGCGGATCTCGATGTCCTTGCGCATTACCTCGACCACTTCTTCCTGGGGCAAACGCAAGCGTTGCGCGCGATAGAGATTGAATTTTTCGATGATCTCGAGCAGGTGCCGGTAGCTGAGGATCTGCTGGCTGATGGTGTTGATCCGGTCGCGCAGGTTCACGTCCACCGTCGAGGCCACGAATTTTTCCGGGATTCGCTGCGACTCGACCAGGATGAGCGCTTCGGCGCGGTAAACGGCGGGGAGCTGGTAAACGATGGCTGCAGCCACCGCACTGCCGAGCACAAAGGTCAAGGCCAAGGCCAGGCGATGTTTGTAGGCAGCGCGCAACAGCGAGAGCGGCGGCAGTCGGTTCTTGCGGATGGTGCTCGCGGCTCGGGACGTCATGCGATCCTCCCCACTCGAATTCCAGCAACCACTGCCCGCTCCGTCGGCGAATCGAGCAGCCCGTATGCGACCACAATTCCGGGGTGGCTCATGCAAAAGCGGTAAGTTTCAGGCACTCTCACAGGCGTGCTTGCACGCGGGCGGCCAAAATCCGGCGATGCCTATAATCCGTTGAAGGGCGAACAGCGAAGCTCGCTGGGGCGCCGTCGTTCGCGCCCAGGGAACTTTTTCGGCGAAAAATCCCAAGATTTTTCCCCTACCCTGCGGCCGCCCCGGGGCACGGTTCGGGGACATCGGGGCTGCGAGGCCGTACCCGCGTGCCGACGAACAACGTTTGGCCCTCTAGTTGCCAGCCTTGAGGCGATGCGACGGCTCTCCGCCTGGGCGCCCGCCGCCGTGCTGGGCGGCCTCATCCTGCTGCTGTATTACGACGTCGTTCCCGGCATGGTCGCGCGTTGGTGGGAGGACGAAGGCTACTCGCACGGATTCCTGATCGTTCCTCTGGCCGCGTACCTGGTTTGGAGGCAGCGGGTTGCCCTGGCCGCCATCGCACCGGCGCGCGACTCGCGCGGCCTGGTGGCGGTCGCCCTGGCCGGCATGCTCTACGTCGTCGGCAAGCTGGGGGCCGAGTTTTTTTTGTCCCGCTTCTCGCTGGTCGTGCTGCTTGCCGGTCTGGTCTGGACCTTCTGGGGATTGGGCCGACTCCGGCGGCTAGCCTTCCCTCTTCTTCTTCTGGCCTCGACTGTTCCGCTGCCGGTGCTGGTCTACAATCGGCTCGCCGCGCCTCTCCAACTGCTCGCATCCTCCGTTTCCACAGAGCTTGCGCAGGCGCTCGGGATTTCGGTTTACCGGGACGGCAACATCATTCACCTGGCCACGACGTCGCTGGGGGTGGCTGAAGCCTGTAGCGGGCTGAGGTCGGTCTCCTCGCTCGCCGTGGGCGCGCTGCTGTTGTGCTATCTCGAGCTCCGCCGCACGGGGACGCGCCTGGCGTTGCTGTTGATGGCCGTACCCATCGCGGTGCTGTTCAATGTGATCCGCGTGGCGGGCACAGCGGTGCTCAGCGAGCACGATCCCGCGATGGGGACCGGCTTCTATCACGGCTTTTCCGGCTGGTTGATTTTCGTTTGCGGCTTCGGCCTGCTCTGGCTCACCGGCAGGCTGCTGAGGACTGTCTTCGAGGCGCACCTTCGGGCGCAGGAGGCAGCATGATCCAAGACTGGCGGTGGTGGGTGACATGCGCCGTGCTGGCGGGCAGCCTGGCAGCCACGCGGCTGAAAGAGATGCATCCGGCCAGCGAACTGACGCGCCCGCTTTCCGGGATCCCGCTGCGCATGGGCGACTGGATAGGGACCGAAGACCCGCCGCTGCGCCAGCAAATCGCCGAATCCCTGGGCGCCACGTCGTACCTGTCTCGCACTTACCGCCGCGGCAACCGCAGCGTCAACCTGTTCATCGCCTATTACGCGAACCCCCGGGCCGGCGAGACCATGCACTCTCCCAAGCATTGCCTGCCCGGCGGGGGCTGGGAGCCGATCGAGCTGCGCACGGTCCGGGTGGCGGGCCAAACCGGCCCGGTCGAAATCAACAAGTACGTGCTCTACCGGGCCGGCGAACAGTCGCTGGTACTCTTCTGGTACCAGACGCCGCAGCGAGTGATTGCGAGCGAGTACCTCAGCAAGGCCTGGCTGATCTGGGATACGTTGAGAATGAAATCGCCCGCGAGCGCGATCGTGCGAGTGACCGTTGGGGGATCGCCCGGCGCACTGGAGGACGGGCTCGAGTTTTCCGCGCACGCCATGCGCGAGATGGCCCGCTGCTACGGGCGCCCCTGACGCGGTCGTGTGTGGTTCCCAAAAGAGCGGCGAGCTGTCGTCTCCTCCCGCGCGCCCGGCGCCTTCGTGCAGGGGCGCGATCTGAGGGCCGCGCGGTAGGCCAGCTGTGCACAGGGGAGCTGGAGCCGACGGTAGCGTTTGCCCGTGACCGCCACACGGAATGATCGCGCACGCCGGCGAGGCCTTGCTGGCAGTCCTGCCTGACCGCGGTCGGATGAATCGAAGCCGTTTCTGAAGCTGGGAGAGGGAGCCGCTTTGCTTCCCGCGGCCCACCCCGCGCACCCCGAGCGCCGATCCTCAATGGCGGCAAGCGTTGGGAGCCGAGGGCGGCGCCGTACCGGCATCTCCGAGACGACTCGTAAGCGTCAGGCGGATCGCCAGGCCGAGAGCCCACTTGGGGAGGCGGGTGTCGCTAGCAGGGGCAGGCCAGACCGGCGCCGGCAGCCGTCAAAAAATAGGGGCCCGGCCTACGCCGGGCCCCGTCGCTGCACTCCGTGCGCTGACTTGATGTTTGCGCCAGGGTGTCGCCCGTTATGCCCGCGCTCTCAACCTGCGGCCGACCAGCAAGAGGACTGAGCCCACCAACAGAATGGCCGCCGGCTCGGGGACCGGGACGATGGATTCGACCTTCATCACGAAGTCGTTGTAGTCCTGATCCGACCCGCCTCCGACCAGTTGATCCTCGAACGCCAAGAACCAAGTGTTGGAGCCGGTCTTGCGGAACGCGAGCACTTGGGGCGCACGGTTCGGGTTCAGG
>JBMFPL010000130.1:3316-8680 GCA_049969115.1 Bryobacteraceae bacterium
ATCCACGGTGTAATAGTAGGTGCTCCCCCCGTTGGGCCGTATATAGAACCCGAAGCCCAAGTAGCTGATGCCGCTGAAGGTGCCTTCATTCACCGCACCGGAGGGACCACTACCTTGGCTGATGAGACCCGACTTGGGACCCGTCCAAAGGATTGTAGCAGACGTCCCCGGGCCAGCGGCCCCCAGGAACACGTCCACGTGGGTAGGGTCGCCGGAGAACAAGCCCACAATGTTGCCGGGCGCCCAGCCCGCCCACTCCACGATCACGATCGGAAAGATGCCAGTGGGCGGCGCGGTCTCCAAGCGCCAGTAACCCGCGCTGTTTTGGTCGGTGTTGACGTTGAAGCAGCCGGGGCACTGGGCGTTGAGAATCTCCTGGAGATCATCCTCATTACCGGGCGCCGAATTCACGGTTACCGGCCTGGTGTTGAAGGGGTTGAATGGCCCCCCCAGCGCCATTGGGACGGTCACCAGCAGGACCACAAACAGCACGTACTTCAGTGTTTTCATTTACTACCCTCCTTGCCCCAGCGTGGAGCAATCGGCGGTCCAAACCAGCGGGCTTAACAACCCTTCAGTTTTGAGAGGGTTACATGGCCGATCCGCGGGCCGGGGGAGAGCGCCTCTCCAAAGGGGTGGCAATGGTGGAAACTCTCGGGGATTCCTTGCCTCTCAGGGCTGGCGAGCAGCAGCGACAGGAATGAGGGTTTCGGCGGCCTTCAACTCAGGCAGGTTGGCGTCGAGCCGCCGCGCTTCGGCGAGCGCAGCGCGTGCCTTGGCTTGCTCGCCCGCCTTCCAGTAGGCCATGGCCAGGTGGTACTTGCGCAGGGCGGTAGCGTTGCGCCCGGCGGCTGCGCGCTCCAAGTGCTGGATAGCGCTGCCGTAAAGCCCTTTGTGGTAATAGATCCATCCCAGCGTGTCATCCACCTCGGGGCTTTCGGGAGCCAGCTCCTTAGCCTTCTGCGCCAACTGCAAGGCCTCGTCAGGTTGATTCAGATTCTCGGCCAGCAGGAAGGCGAGATTGTTGAGGGCGAGCACATTCCGCGGCTCGAGATCGATCGCCTTGCGATAATGAGCCGCGGCGTCCTGCCAGTTGCCGGCATGGTGCTCCAAGCTCGCCAGCAGGGAGCGAGCGGCGGAATTGCGCGGGTCGGCGGCGAGAAGTTCCTCGAGCAATCGCCGGGCCGAATCGAATTTGCCCCCCGCACCCTCCAATTGAGCCAGCCGCAGCGTGACGAAATACGCTTTCGGGTCAGCGGTCCGGGCGGCAGCCAGCGCCGCGCGCGCCTCCTCCACGCGGCCCGCGCGCAGCAGCCACTCTCCCGCGAAGAATTGGATGCGCGCCGAAGCCGGGTGAGCGGCGGCGTGCTTGCGCACAACGCCGAGGGCGGCCTCGGGCTGCTTCTGCGCAGCGTAAGTGGAGGCCAGCAGATCGAGCGCCGCCAGGTTTTCGGGATCGCGCTGGAGAGCTTCCTCGAGGCTAGCACGGGCGCCCGCGAAATCCTTCGCCAGCAACCGCAGATTGCCGTCCTGCGTGAGAAGCTCCGGAGTACGCGCCACCGCCAGCCCCTGCTTGACTCCCTCCCGCGCCCGGGCGAAGTCACCCAAAGCCATCAGCGCGGAGTTGCGCGCCACGAGGAAGCGGAGGTCGTTCTTCTGAGGCGGGGGCGCCTGCTCGAGCAAGTCCAGCGCAGCCTGGGCGCTTTTTTCGCGGAGCAACGTGCCCGCCAGTTCGAGTCGCGCGGCCAGCAACGACGGGTTCAGGCGCACTGCTTCGGCCAGCTCCTGTCGCGCGCTAGCCGATTCTCCCTGACCCCGGCGGACGGCCGCCAGGTGGTAGTGGGCCTCGGCGGACTCGGGCTGGATCCGGAGAACCTTGGCCAGATCCTGCTCGGCTTCCAGCCACTTGCCCTCGCGCACCAGCAGAGCGCCCCGTTGCAGCAGAGCCTGCACGTCCCTGGCGTTGCGCTCGATGGCCTTGTCGAGCACCTTGCGGGCATCGGCCGCCCGGTTGCTCACCAGGTAAGCGGCGACCAGGCGCGTCCGGACGTCGCGGTCTGAGGGGTCGTCGCGGTGCAGGCGTTCCAGCTCGGCGATAGCCTCAGCGGTCCTGCCTTCGTGGAGCAGGAACAGCGCGTGGGCGGGCCGGTAGCTTTTGTCGGGGATGGCGGAAAGGCGCTTGAGGATATCCTCGGCTTCGGCTTTCTTGCCGGCGCGCAGGCGCAGCTCGGCCAGCCGCAGCAGCGCCGGCCCGTGGTTGGGATCCAGTTGGAGGGCCCGGCTCAATTGGGCTTCGGCCTGGGCCGTCTTCCCCAATACGACGTAAAAGTCCGCCAGCGCCAGCGCAGGCTCCACCGAGCGCGGGGCGCGCGTGGAAGCTTCGAGGAGTATTGCCTCGGCGCCCGCCAGGTCGTTCTGCGCCAGTTTCATCTTGGCCAGCAGCACAGAGGCGTTCAGCTCTCCCGGGAACTTCTCCAGCGTGTGTTCCAAGCGCTTGCGTGCATCCTCGGCCTTGCCCAGTTTCAATTCAGTGAGCGCCAGCGTGTTGAGAACCGCCGCGTCTTCGGGGGCCACGGCGAAAGCAACCTGAGCCCGCCGCGCGGCTTCTTCGAGGATGTCCTGCCGCCGGCTGGTGGCCATCAGTTGCGCGAGCTTGAGCTGTGCTCCCACGTGCTTCGGATCGAGCTCAGTGGCTTTCATCAGGTGGGCGACGCCCGCCCGGAAGTTGCCCGTTTCGAGGTGCGCCAAGCCGAGCCGGTAGTAGGGCTCTGGGTTGGTCGGAGCCAGACGTGCCGCGTTCTGGAAGTCCAGGATGGCGCGCGCATAGTCCTTCTGGTCGAAGTGCCTTTGCCCTGTCGCCATGAAACGGGCGTAGCGCGCTTCCGGGGTCCGTTTGCACGCGCCAGTCACCAACAGCGTGACTAGCGCGCTGGCCAGAGCGAAGGATTGGATGGCCGACTTCATGCGATCCTACTCCTGGCAGCCGCCCGGCGTCTGGTAGCGAGGCCCACGCCGAGCGCGGCCAGCGCGCTGGCCAGCGTCAGGATGGACGCCGGCTCGGGCGTCACCACGACAATGAATTCCTGCGGGCTCAGCGCGGTGGGACTGGAAGCGGTCACCACGCGGAAGTACCGGTACAACGGGTCCGTGGGATCGTCGTAAGAGGGCTGACCGATGGCGGCGACGGCCGCCTGGAGCCAGTGGTTCCTATTGCCTCCGCTCGGCGGAGAGGGTGAGCCGGCCGGGTCCAACAGCGCCCAAATGGCGGATTGGATCCCTTGAGCCTGGTAATGGTTCGCGGACGAACTCCAGTCGGCGAAATAGGGCGCGTATTGCTTGGTGAGCCAGGCCGCCATCATGTAGCGCTGGGTGGCGGTGTAGAGGTTGTTGCCGTAATTCCAGCCGTTGACCGGCAGCGCGCCGTAGCGAGTCTCACCGGCAAGGTCGCCGTAAAGCGGCGTGGCGTCCACTTGGTAGGTCACGTTGTAAGAGAAGGAGTGAGCGAAGTCCACGCAGAACACATAGACGGGAGTGCCGTCCAGCGTCGCCCGAAATCTGCCTCCCCCCAGGCCACCGACGGTAACCTGAGGGTCGGCAGCGTGCACGATCAGACTGACAGGGTCTGCCTGTGCGACGCCCAAGGGCCAAGCGAGCGCCGCGGCCACCAGATATTTAACCTTTTCGATCATCGCGTCTCCGAAAACCTGCTTCTGGAGAGCCGGAGGCTCACGCTAACGCGTGGTTGCGATCCGGCGCTCCATGCAGGACCTCAGCATTTGAAGGGCCAACCCTCAACCAGCAGCGCTTCCAGAGGGTCCCGCAAGGCACAACTCATCCACGGCCTCGACGGAGTACTCTTTGATGCGGCAAGCGATCCCGAACATTCCAGGTTGGGGGCCCCGCTCGCTTCGCACCACTTCCGCATGGCAGTGCAAGCGTAACCTCCTCGCCGAAGCGGCCGAGCGAGAGGGGAACTCGATGACGCAGCGGAGGCAGTCTCCCGGGGCAAGGGCCCGGCTGATCCAGCAATAAAAGCCCTGGCTGCTGAGATTCTCGGTGACGGAATCGAGCACTTCCTCGCCGCCATTGGGAGGCATGATGCGAAGCGGCCAGTGCACTGGCAGCCGCAGTCGGGCGCGGCGCTCAACGGGATCGGTCATGTGAAACCTCGGGAATATTTGCCAAAAGCTCGGACTCACGGAAGCGCCGCCGCACGCAGCCTGGTGATTCGAAGGAGCGAAGTGGCCTCTGGCCGTGGTGCCGGGCGTGCTGAAGAGATTGGGCCGGTCCCAGCGCCGGCCGCGTATGGAGTCGCGTAGGCAAGGCGACCGAGGAACGAGCACGCCTACTGCCAATCCCCAAACCCCGCTCGAGTCGCTGGTGGACCCTCGGAAGGCCGAGCGCGATGGCTCCGATGCGATGGTACTAGTACCCGCATCGGCGAAAAACACACCCCTCGCCGTGCGCTCCAGCGGTTTTGCCTTGACGCGCAGGTTAACTTTGTGTAACCATCGTGTCAGACAGCCGCTGCGCCCCGCACGTGGAGACCCGCACTCCTCGCTACCGCGGCTGGCAGGAGGGATGGAATCTTGGGGAAACGCGGTAACCAAACCATGGGGTACCCAGCGCCTTCGCAACGGCTGCCAGTGCTGATCCTGGCCGGCGATAGCGCGTCGAAGTGGCGTCACATCGAAGCCTGCGCGGCGCGGGCTGGCGGCGTGACCGTTGTGCGCTATCAGGGTACCTCTGAAGGACTCAGAGAGATCTGCCAGCGTCTGCGCCCCATCGTGCTCGTGGCCGACGTTGAATGCGTGCGCCTACTACTCGGGGCACAGGAGACCTCCGAGGGCAACGCGATGGCTGGGGTACGCATCCTGGTACACGGGGTGGAATTTGGGGATTCCTGCGTGGAAAGCTGGTTGCGGCAAGGCTGCTGGGGCGTGTTGAGCCCGAGGTGCAGCGCAAGGCAACTGTGGAAGGCCGTCGAGGCGGTGGCCGCCGGCCAGTACTGGGTAGGCCGCAGGGTGCTGACCCAAATCGCGCGCAAGTACATCCTGGCCCAGTCCGTGGGCTTGACGGCGCGCGAAACTGAGATCTTGCAACTGGTGGCGCAGGGATGCAAGAACCAGGAAATCGCTCGCAGGCTGTTCATCAGTGTGGAGACAGTGCGCTGGCATTTAAGGGGCTTGTATAACAAGCTGGGCGTCCATGATCGGCTGGCTGCCGCCATGCAGGCGGCGGGGTTGCTCGAAACTATCTCCGCAAGGCAACCGCAACAAGGCCAGCTCGCCCCAACTGGGACGACTTGAGGCGGGCGGGTGGCGTCCCAGTCTCGGGCGGTGACAGGGGGGGTGGGCATTACCC
>JBMFPL010000131.1:0-8660 GCA_049969115.1 Bryobacteraceae bacterium
GCAGCGACGCCAGCGTTCCGGCAGGATCGCGCCATGCTGCACCCAGGTTGGGGATCGCAGCCACGAAATCGGGCAGGGTGGTGAAGGCCGCTTGCAGCGCCGCTCCCACGGGGGCGAAGCGCCCGCGGTTCAACCTGGCGGCCACGCTCGGATGCTTCAACTCGACGCTGAGGACCGAGAACGTCACGATGACGTAAACCGCGCGCAGGATCATCTGCGCGCCCGCCCGCACGCCCGCCATCGCGTCGCCTTGGACCACCCCCAGCACCAGCCCGGATAGCAGCAGCACCACGCCTAGCTCGATCCACAGTCGCCGGCGCCGCAACCGCCGCAGGGCGGGACCGTAGCGCCCTATGGCAACCGCCACAGTCCCCGCTACCACCACGCTGCTTGCGCCCAGCCCCAGTATCGAGATAAGGTACAACCCGGCGGGCAGCGCAACCGCGGCCGCGACCAGCCAGGCCAAACAAGGCTGCGGCGCCGGGGCACCCGCGCGGCGGCCCGCAGGGGGCATCCCAGCATGATCGGCTGCCGGCCGGTAACCGCCGGGCTGGAACTTGCTGCCCCACCGCCATCCCGCCAGCCCCGCCGAGACGCCGAGCGCGGCGTGCACCGCCAGCAGCAGGATGAGCGGGCTGCTCGGATGGAGCCCCTCCCAGCCCGTCGCCCGGGCGGCATACCGCACTAGTCCTTCGTAGAGGCGCACGATGTCCACGCCGTAGACGATCACCAGCGAGACGATCTTCTGCACCAGCGTCAAGCTGACGGCCATCGCGCCGCCCACTGCGCAACCCAGCCAGCCGCGGCCCAGCAAACCGAGCGCCGCTTGCAGCAACCATCCCTCGGCGAAGATGCCAATCATGGGGTTGAGGATCACCGCACTCGGCGAGGCCGATTTCATCAGCGCGCAGATCAGCGCCGCGCGCCATACCAGGCCGCGATCGCGCCATACCTGCGCTCCCGCGCACATCAGCAGCACGCCCAGCGATGCCAGCACCGTCCCGGTGAAAGGCACACGCAGGTTGTGCAGGAAACTGCCAACCACGATCTCGAAGGCGGCCCACAAGCTGCCCAGCGCGGCCGCGCGCCGCCACACGCCGCTGGCAGCCGCCACGCGGGGTTCAGAAGCGGTAGCGGAGGTTGGCGTAGCCATGGCGTCCCGCTTCCGGATAGCCGTCAACCAGCCAGTAGTTGCGGTCGAACAGGTTCCCCGCTCCCAGCCGCAACTCCAACCCCTTGCCCAGTTGAACCACGCCGCCTGCACCCGCCACCGCGAACGCGGCCACAGGCATGAGCCGCCCGGCGTCATTGCGGTTCAACCGGCCGGACTCGAAATACCAGTCCGCAAACCCCGACCACCGCGAATTGACCCTGCCAGTGAGCGCGGCATAAACGCGGTGGCGCGGCGTGCCTACGGGAGGCGATCCCGGATCGCTGAGATTCCTGCGACTCAGGTAGGTGTAGTTGGCCGTCAGGTCCACCCGCGACAGCAGGCTGCTGCGAACCTCCAGCTCCCCGCCCAGATGTCGCGTGCGGCCCAGATTGCGCAACTGGTACACGTTGGGCTGAACGTAAAAGCGGTCTATGGTGTCGCCCAGCCAGCTCGCGAACAAGGCCGTCTCGATCATGGTACAGCGGCCCAGCAACTGGCTGTAGCCGGCTTCCCAGTTGCCGGCCCGTTCCGCACGCAGAAACGGGTTGGGGATGCTCGTTCCCAACCGGTAAGAGTAGCGGTCCTTCAGCGTGGGCAGACGCGTCTTGCGCGCGAAACTGAAGTGCAGGCGGCCCGACTCGGACACGGCATACCACAGCCCCGCCTGGGCGTTCGCTGCTTCCAGGGCAGCGCTCGGGAAAGGCGCCAGACGCCCTTGGCGCCAGTCCTCGGCGCGGCGGTTGGCCAGCCGGTCGGCGCTGAAGCCCAGGATGAGGCTCGCCCTGCGGGTCAGCCGCACAGTGTCCTCCACGCCCAGCGAAAGCGCCAGGTCGTGGAAATTGCGCCACGGCTCACCCACGTTGGCTTCGCGATGGCGGTCGTCCTTCAGGTAGGTCGCTGCCTTGATGGTGTGCCGCGCGGCCAGCCCGGCGCCCAGTTCGATCATGGCGCCGTTGGTGGCGTCGTCGTAACGGCTGGTGAAGGAGGAGCGGAGCAACTGGGTGGCGTAGCGCGCATCGTCGAAGGATTGGACCACGTTCTGGAACTGGTCGCGGTACAGCCGCGCGCGCAGGTACGCCCTGGCACCCAGGGCACGCGAGGCGATCAGGTAGTAGCTCTGCTTGTCCCACTGCGGCCACTGCCAGTAGCGGACGCGCACCGTGGGATCCAGACCGGCGTAGGGAGGCTGTCCCTTGTCCGCCTTTTGATTGGCGTAAGTGAACGAATATTGCCGCCCCTCGGAAGGCGTCCAGGCAAAACGGGCCCGCACCAGGCTGTCCTCTCGGTAGGCGTTGACACGCTCGCCGGGCGGCTGCGTGGGACCGCCGCGAAAGTCCTTCGAGAGCGGAAAAGAATCGCTGGAAAGCCTGGAAAAGCTGCCCTGCACCCAGTACCGGGAGCGCCGCAGCCCCAGGTTGGCGAAGCCTTCGGCCGCCCTGCCGGAGCCATAGCCCGCACCCAGCTCGCCATGCAGGGCCTCCGCCGGCTCCTTCGAAATCAAGTTGATCGCGCCGCCGATGGCATTGGGTCCGTACAGCGGCGAGGTGAAGCCCTTGGCGATCTCGATCTCGCTGATGCCGGCGGTCAGGAAGCGGTCCAGGTCCAGATAGCCGTCGTAAGGCACGTAGACAGGGATGCCGTCGACATAGACCGGCGTCTGGCGGACATCGAAACCGCGCACGAACGCGCCGGTCTCGTTGCGCTGCCCGATCCTGTCGAGGGTGATGCCAGCCACCGGCACCAGGGCGCCTGCCAGCGTCTGGGCGTGGCGCAGCCGGTAGGCATTCTCGTCCACCGTGGTCGCCACGCCGATCTGCGGCGCCTGCGCCGAGACATGGATCTCGATCCGGCCCATTTGGAAGGCGCCTCCCGGCCGGCTGCGCTCGACAGCCTCCAGCCGGGCTTTCAGCCGCGCGATGTAGGCCGCCAGGGACTCCGCAGTGGTGCTCTCCGGCGGGTCCTCCACCTCGATGGCCGAGGCGCGCATCTCGCGGGCCAGCATGCGCACCTGGCGCGCCACCTCCTCGGTGCGCTGACTCGCCCCCTGCTGCTGGCGCAACTGGCTGGCCAGCCATTGCAACGTCGCCAGCCACTCGATCACATCGCCGTGGGAAGAGGCGGCGGTTGCGGCCAGCGCCGCCAGCAGCAACCAGGCGGCCCAGACGCGGCCTTTCATGCCGCCCCCGTGCGCGTGCGCGCCAGTTCCGCCATGCGGCACTCGGCGTGAACGGCGCGCACGGCCTTGTCCAACTCGTCACGCCGCACCACGATGGCGATGGTTAGCTCGCTGGAGCCTTGCGCGATGGCGATGATGTTGATTTTCTCGCGCGAGATGGCGGTGAAGATGCGGCCTGCCAGCCCGGGCGTGCCACGCATGCCCTCGCCCACCACCGCCAGCAGCCCCACCTCTTCATCCACTTCGATCGGCTTGACGTAGCCGTGCTCGAGCTCTAGCAGCAAGGCGTCTTCCAGCGCCTGCATGGCAGCGCCCAGTTCCGCTTCCCGCACGAGGAAACAGAACGACTGGCGGTAGGATGAACTGGACAGGGCCAGCACTTCCACGTTGGCGCGGCCCAGCGCCTCCAGCGCCCGGCCCATGATCTGCGCCCCGCTGATCACCCCGCTGGCCGGCTCGATCGAGATCAGCGCCACATGGGGCAGCGAGGTGACCGCCCGCGCCCCGTTGGAGACCTGGATGCGCGGGACAATCCTGGTGCCCGGCTTTTCCGGCGCAAAACTGTTCTTGCTCCAAACCGGGATCTGCCGCTCGATGAGCGGCGCCAGCGTCCGCGGGTGAAGCACCTTGGCCCCGTTGTAAGCCAGCTCGGCGGCTTCGTTGTAAGTCACCTCCTCCAGCACGGCGGCATCGGGCACGATCCGCGGATCGGCAGTCATAATGCCGTCGACATCGGTCCAGATCCACAGCTCGGAGGCCTCGAGGGCCGCGGCCAGGATCGAGGCGGAGAAGTCCGAACCTCCCCGCCCCAGCGTGGTCGGCTTGCCATCCACGGTGGCGCCGTTGAATCCCGTCACCACCGGGACCACGCCCGCCTCGAGCAGCGGCTTCAGACGGGCCTGGGCGCGGGCGCGCGTGGGCTGCATCAGCGGGGTGGCGTTGCCGAACACCGCATCCGTTACGATCACTTCGGCGCCGTTGACCGCCTCGGCCCTCACACCTTGTAGATTCAGACTGGCGCTCACGAGCAACACGGAAAGGCGCTCGCCCACAGCCACCGCCTCGTCCACCGAGCGCGGCGGCCTCTCGCCCAGCATGAGGATGCCCATGGCGATCCGCTCGAACTCAGCCAGGATCTGGCGGATTTGCTCTTCCACCGGCGCTCGCCCTTGTTGGGGCAGCAACTCCCGGCAGGTGGTCAAATGCCGCTCTTCGAGCCGCTTGAGGTTGGCGCGTACGTCATCCTCCTCGCCCACCTCAGCCCGCCGCAGCGTTTCCAGCAGCAGGTCCGTCACCTTCGACATGGCCGAGATCACCGTGACCAGCGGGCGGCGCCGTGCCTCGTCGCTAATGATGCGGCACGCCGCGCGGATCCGCTCCGCGGACCCGACGCTGGTGCCGCCGAACTTCATTACCAGCAGGTCCTTCACCGTCCGGATCTCCTGAGCTAAAGCGCGGGCGCGCCCATCCCGCGCCAGAGTGCGATTTTTTTCATGGTAGCACCGGAAGGCTTGCCCGCAGCGGCCAGCCAGCTCAGCTTTGGGAGTCGCCGCCGACCTGCTGCCCGTTGGCCACGCGCTCCCGCACCAGCCGGAGAACGGCTTCTTCCACCTGCTCGATGGACAAGCCCGTGGTATCCAGATAAACCGCGTCCGGCGCCTGCATCAGGGGCGCCTCGGGACGGCTGCGATCCCTGCGGTCCCGTTCTTCCAGCTCCGCCGCTACTTGACGGGCATCCGCCTTCTGGCCCCGCTCCCGGAGCTCGTGTAGCCGGCGCTGGGCGCGGGTGGCGGGATCCGCATCCAGGAAGATCTTGACGTCGGCTTCGGGGAACACCACCGTGCCGATGTCGCGCCCTTCCATCACCACGCTGGTCTGCCTGCCGATGCGCCGTTGCTCGGCCACCATGGCCCTGCGCACGCCCCCGTAAACCGAGATCTTGGACGCCGCCGAGGCCACCTCCGGCGTGCGGATTGCCTCGGTGACGTCCTCGCCGTTGAGCAACACGCGCCCGGAGCCCGGCTCGAACTCGATGCGGGCCGCCGCCGCAAGCTGCTCCAGCCGCTGCATGTCATCCAGGTCCACGCCCGCGCGCAACGCCCACAGCCCCAGCGCGCGGTACATGGCGCCCGTGTCTATGTACACGAAGCCGAGCCTGGCGGCCACGCGCCGGGCGATGGTGCTTTTGCCCGCGCCCGCCGGGCCGTCAATGGCGATTACGATCCGCCGGGGCATCGCAACGGTCCATGATACAAGACCGCTGCGCCTGCTCCCGCAGGCTAAAATGAAATTGCCAGGCCTGCGATGCTGCGTCTGCTTATCTGGCTGTTGCCGCTGCTGCCCGGCGCGGCCGATCAATACAACGGACCCAGGCCTCCCAAGCCTGACTTGCCCTACCTGGTCCACGCCGATAACCTGATCCCTACCGAGGTCAACGAGGCGCGCGAGGAAAAGCGGGACAAACACACTGCTTACATCGTCGCTGGGGCGAGTTCCCCCGCCCGCACGCCGGTTCCCGAACCCATCTTCTTGTTCCACTCCGAAAAAATCCCGCCCGAATCGCTGGAACTTTACCGGCTGGAGGTCAAGGGCGGCAACCGCCAGATCGTATTCCCCGAGCGCGCCAAAGACCAGCCGCGGCCCTTGCGGCTCGTCATCCAGCGCCTGGACGAGAAACTCTTCAAGCTGGAGGTCAGCGAGCGCTTCGGCCTGGAGAACGGCTCCTACGCGATCACTCCCAAAGGCTCCAACCAGGTTTTCTGCTTCGACGTGTACTGAAGCCCCGGCCGAGGTCCTGCGCTCTGCTAGAATTCGGATCTTATGTTTCTGGGTGTGGAACATACCGCCATCGCTTCGCCCGATCCCGAACGCCTGGCGGCCTGGTACGTGGACAAGCTCGGTTTCACCATCAACTACCGCTACGGCGGCAACGTCTTCGTCAAGGCCCCGGACGGCGCCATGCTGGAAATCATCCCGGCCGAAGGCGAGCGTCCGCCGCAGACCCTCAAAACGCCGGGCCTGCGCCACCTGGCCATCCGCGTGGCCGACTTTGACGCCGCCTTGCGCCGTCTGAAGGAAATCGGGGTCGAGCTGCTCGGCGATCCCGTCGAAATCGAAGGCAACCGCCTGGCATTCTTCACCGACGCCGACGGCAATTACCTGCATATCGTGCACCGCGCCCGCCCGCTCCCCTGACATCCCCGTGACGCCGCCGGCGTCTCGCACGCTATCGGGCTGCGATTCATGCTCGCCCGGGCGCGCGAATTAGAATTGGGAGAAACAACATGGCTTGGCGGAGCGCAGGACTGCTGGCCGGCTGGCTGTTCGGGGCCTGTTGTTGCGCGTTGTCGAACGCCGCCGCGGCCGGTGAGGAACTCGAGCAGGCAAGGAACCGCCAGGATCGCGCGGCGCTGGAACGCATCCTTGCCGAGCGGACCAGGATGGCCGAACGCAAACCGGGTGATGCCGCGGCGCAGGCGGCGGTGGCCGAGGCTGCCTCCTACCTGACCGAAGTCGCGCTGGAGCTTGGCGACCGCGACGGCGCCCGCAGCGTGGCGGAAACGGGCATACGCGCGGCGGAACGCGCCGTCGCCTTGGCTCCCAAGGTGGCCGAATATCACCGGTTGCTGGGGGCCCTCTGCGGTCAGACCATCCCGGGCAACGTCCTGCTCGCGGTGCGCTACGGCAAGTGTGCGGCCGAATCCATCCAGCGGGCCATCGAGCTGGATCCACAATCCTGGCGCGCCTGGCTGAGCCGGGGCGTGGGCCACTATTACCTGCCGCTGGCCTTCGGCGGGGGCGTCGAAAAGGCCATCGAGGACTTCCGCAAGGCCCTCCAGCTCAACCCCCGCGCCGCCGATGCCTGGTTGTGGCTGGGCATCGCCTTGCGCAAAGCACAGCGCAACGCCGAGGCCCGCCAGGCCCTACTCAAGTCGCTGGAACTCAATCCCGAGCGCGTCTGGGCCCGCCGGCAACTGGAGAAAACGCCCGGCCAATGACCGCCTCGCGCACGCCCGTCCTGGTAGCGCTCGCGGTGACCGCCCTGACCCTGCTCAGCTACTTAGCCTTTCCGGGCCACACCTGGTTGCAAGCCGACACCCAGATCTACCTGCCCATTCTGGAAAGGCTCTGGGATCCTTCCACCCTCGCCAACGACCCAGTGGCGCAGCGGCCCCACGTCGCCTTCACCATCTACGACGAGGTGGCTCTGGGCCTACGCCGCCTGACGGGCTTGGAGTTCCGCCCGATTCTCGTCGCCCAGCAACTGGTCTTCCGCGCGCTCGGCATCTTGGGCGTCTACCTGATCGGCGCGGCGCTGGGGCTTTCCGTCCGCGCAGCCTTGCTAGGCGCGGCCACGTTCGCGCTGGGAGCCACGGTGGTCGGCCCCTCGGTCCTCACGCTGGAATACGAGCCTGTCCCCCGAGGCTTCGCGGGACCGCTGGTCTTGTTGGCGCTGGGCCTGGCCGGTCACGGCCGCGACCTGGCCGCCGGGATCGCCGCCACGCTGGCCTTCCTTTACCACCCGCCCACGGCCGCGGCGTTCTGGGCGGTGTACTTCGTGCTGACGTTGTGGCCCGCGCCGCCTGCGATCATGAAGCGGCGCATCACCGGCTTGATCCCGCTGGCGGCAGGGACAGTCCTGTTGCTTGTGCTTTCGCGCTGGCAACCCGGCATCAGCGAGCCGCAAATGCTGTTCAGCCGCCTGGATCCGGGACTGGAGCGCCTGCAACGTCTGCGCGCGCCTTACAACTGGGTGGGCATGTGGGAGGCGGCGTGGTTCCGCCAGCACCTTTTCCTCTGGCTGGTTTCCGTCGCCGCTTTCTGGCGGCTGAGGCGCGCAGGCGCTTTCCAGCCCCGCAGCACGGGATCCTGGCCGGTCATTGACCTCGAGTTTTTCCTTGTCGGGCTGCCCCTGGCCGGCCTACTCTCGCTCCCGCTCAGCTACTGGCTGCTGGACGTGATGAAATGGGCGGTGATTGCCCAGCTCCAGCCCGCGCGCAACCTGACGTATACGATGGCGCTGGCGGCGATTCTGGCCGTCGGGGCCGCAGCCAAAGCCAGCGAGCAGGGGCGCTGGTGGGAGAGCCCGCTCTGGCTGATCGTCGTCTACGCCATCCCGTCGCACACGCGCCTGCTCCAGTTCACCGGCGCCGCTTTCGACACGCCGCTGGCGCGCCAGCGCGTTGCGCTCGTCCTCGGCCTGGCCGCCTGCGCCGCGCTGGCCTTGAACGCCAGGCTGCGCGGTTGGCTGGCAGGGGCAGTCACGGCGGTCGCGGTGGTCTTCCCGTTCTTTGCGATTCCCGCGCTGGGCAGGGTCCAGAACTATCCCGA
>JBMFPL010000132.1:0-8618 GCA_049969115.1 Bryobacteraceae bacterium
CATCTGCTGCAACCGGTTCACGATGGCCGGGAACGTGTATCCCAACTGGTAAAGCTTTTCGAGCGGCGCCCCCAGCACGATTGCCTTGTCTGTGATGTCGAAGCTGCTGACGGCGTTGTTCTTCTCGTAGAAGGGCGGGAACAGCTCGTAGCGCAAGCCAAGGTTCAGGGTAAGCCTGGGCGTGACGCGCCAGTTGTCCTGGAAATACCAGGCAAACTCGCGGCCGCGGGCATAGAACATGCCGCGATTCAACTGGTTGTTATACCGCCCAATGCCCAGGAAGAAGTTGGCGAACTGGTCCCCGGTGAACGGGACCGGCTGGGGATTCGTGCGCGACGTGCTGGGGTCGTACAGCGCCGTGCCCAAAGACTCCCAACTGAAGCTCCCGGCAGCTTGCTGCTGCTGAGGCAGCAGGTTCATCCGGTCAAAGCGGAAGTGGAAGCCGAACTGGAGTTCGTGCTTGCCGACAATCTTGGTTGCGTTATCGTCCACGATCCCGTAGAAGGCGTAAAACCCATTGCTGTTCTGCGTTTCGAACATGTAACTGCCGTTGAAGGCAAGATTGTACAGGCCCGGCCATTGTTTGGCGTTGAAGGGGTTGGGCAGTTTCAGTTCAGCGTCATAGTTTCTGGTGGGATCGCCGGTGGCCACGTCGTGCCGGGTCCGCGTGCCGGCCAGCAGGAGCTCGTTGACAAAGGTGGGGGAAAAAGTCTGCACAAGGGAGAAGGCGAAGCTCTTGTTGGGCGCTACGGTTCTTTGGGTATTGCCCGGCACCTTCTCCCAGTTCGTCGAGGGCACGCCATAAAACTGGCTCTTACGATCGTAGCTTCCCTGCGTGTAGCGGAAGTAGAAAGAATGCCGATCGGTGAGACGGTGGTCGAAGCGAGTGGAGGTGGTCCATTGATAGTTGGTAGGGGGCCAGGAGCCGGTGTAATTGGGAGCGGCGAAGCCGTTCACCTCGGGATGCGTGGGCAACGGGGTGTACTCGAGGAGGTACTTCGACAAGGGGCTCTGCCTGCTCTTGGGAAGCTGGTTGTTCGGGAAGGGCAAACGCGACCAGGTCACGGAATCCGTCGTCCAAGGGTCATAGATGGTGATGGGGTTGCCTGCGGCGTTGGTGAAACCGGCCAGGTTGCCCTCGCGCATGGCCTGTGTGGGAAGCGAAGCCTGGATCGTGACGCTGGAGATTTCGCGGTACCACTCGGTGGATGTGAACCAGAAGGTTCTGTTCCTGCCGTTGTAAAGTTTGGGCAGATACACCGGTCCGCCGGCAGTAAACCCGAATTCGTTGCGGTTCAAGTAAGATGCCTTTTTCCAGAAATCCTCGCGCCGCCGCGCCACGCCGTAGCCGCTGTTGCGGTTGGTTTCGAACAGCGAGCCGTGGAGCTGGTTGGTTCCGCCCCTGGTGGTGACCACGATGGTCGTGGGGCGGGAGAACTTGGCCGACGACGCGTTGTTTTCCACCCGGAACTCCTGCACTGAATCGAGCCCGGGTTGGCGCGGCGTTACCGTGTGCCAGGAGTAGCGGTCGGCCAGCGCCGCACCGTCCAGCACCATCTCAAAGGAGAAGTCGCGCAGCCCGAAGGCCCGCGTGCCCTCCATCCCTGGCACGGTCTGGAGCAGCGTGGTGAGGGCCCGGCCGTTGATGGGCAGTTGTTCGATGCGGCTGCGCTCCAAGGTATGGCCGAGGGTGGGACTGTCGGTCACCACCATGGGGGTTACGTCTTCCACGGAAACCTGCGTAGTGGTGGGGCCCACGGTCAGGGTCACGTTGACCGTTGCGGTCTGCTGAACCTGCACCGTGACACCGCCTTCGAACTTCTGGAATCCTTCGGCCTCGACCATCAGCCGGTAGATCCCGGGAACGATACCGCGGAACAGGTAGAAGCCGACTTCGTTGGTTGTGGTTTTCAAGCTGACGTTGGTGGCCGTGTTGGTGAGCGTCACTGTCGCCTTCGGAACCACGGCGCCGGTCTGGTCACGCACCGTTCCGTTAACGCTGGAGGTACTGGCCTGCGGCCAGACAGTGCTGGCGGAGGCGAGCGCCAGCAAGGACAGCAGGAAGAGATTACGGCTTGAACTCGGGATTGCCATTGGGTCCCCCCTTCCAGGCGGGCAAGATGGCGGCCGCTGGCCGTGCCGGCCGCGCGCGCCCGGCCGTCTCCCACCCGAGCATCGGCTCGAGTATACAGCCCGGCCGCCGAACTAGTCAAGCGGTCCTTTTAAACGGGCAGTCGCTGCGGCGTCGGGTTACTGCGCGGCTGTGTTCGGGTCGGGCTCATGCTTGCACTGCGTGCTCGTCGCAGCGGCAAGGTGACCCGACGGCGATGAGACGCTTTAGGGTAGGGCCAGGGCAACCGAGCGGGGCGTGTGGGCAGGCTGGCGAGCCGAAAGAATGGCTGCGCGGGCGTGGCGGCCGGCCGCCACCCGCCGCCCGGCCAGTGTGCGGTCAGGGCTGGGGAGCTGCACCATGGCGGAATGGTGAATCCGAGCGCCCCGACGAGGCCGGGCAGGCGGAGAGGAGGCGAGAGACAATAGGCAAGGAGAGCCCGGTACATTCCCCGAGGCTACGTGTCGTGGCTCCGCGTCAGTCACCAATTGCGAGGCCAGGGGCTGGCTTTGGTGGAGGCGGCGGGAGTCGAACCCGCGTCCGAGAAAGCCTGCCACCGGAAGACTACGTGCGTAGCCGGTTCGGCAATTTCGGGCGCCCAGTCGGAACCGGCAAGCGCTGCGGCGTCCTAGCCCGATTGGTGTTGGCGTTCGGCTCCGGGCCGAAGCCTTCCGCCCAGCCTGCACTCATGACGCCCTTGGGCCAGCCAGCAGGCCTGCTGGCCAGGACGGCTGCCTTTCAATCAGGCAGCATAGGCAAACTGCGCGTTGGCAGTTTTTGTTTTCCGATCGTTTTACGGGAGCTCGGAACCCGGCACGCCTTCCGGCCACAGGATCAATCCCGTCGAATCCGTTACGCCCCCTTGGGTCCAACCAAATACCATTATACGCCTGGACGCCCCAGGTCGTTGCCGAGGGGCGCGAATTTGGGTGCGGATAACTGCCCATGGCGCGGCCAGGGGCATAGCCGGGCGCCGACTCCGCCTGGCGTCGTAAAATAAACACGAGGTCCGAATCGGGCCATGCCAACACAGGTCGCTTCCGATACCGAGGTGCGCCAGCGCGACCGGCTGGAGCCCCTCTACAACGTCGTGCTGCTCGACGACGACAAGCACACCTACGATTACGTCGTCGAAATGCTCACCCGACTGTTCCTTTTTTCGGAAGCCGAGGCCTTCGCCCACGCGGTCGAAGTGGACACGACGGGACGCACGGTGGTCGTCACCTGCGGGCTAGCGGAGGCTGAATTCGCCCGCGACCAGATCCAATCCTACGGCCCCGACTGGCGCCTGCCTGATTCGACGGGATCCATGCGAGCCATCATCGAGCCCGCCACCGGCGAGGGAGAGCACTGAACGGTGCGCGCGTGGTTCCGGACGCGGACCCACGCCGTTGCGGTGCCGTATAATGCCAGTGGTTCTCGGCCGTCTCGCCGGGCGCCAGGAGGTCACCGATGACGACATCGCGCAGGCGATTCCTCACAGGACTGGCCACCGCGGCATTGCTGCCCACGGTCAGGAGCGCACCCGCCAAACCGCTGGCTGGCTTGAGGATCGGGGTTACGGATTGGAACCTGCGTCTCGCCGGGCGGGTGGAAGCTGTGGGCCTGGCCGCCCGGCTCGGCTTCGAGGGGGTCGAAGTGAGCCTCGGCCGCAAGCCTGTCGAGGGCCGGTTGCCGCTCGACGACCCCGCCTTGCAGGAACGCTACCTCGAAGAAGCGCGGGCGCACAAGGTCGCGCTGGCCGGAACCTGCCTCGACATCCTGCACGTGAACTATCTGAAGAACGATCCCCTGGGCCAGAAGTGGGTGGCCGCCGGCATACCGATCACCCGCCGCCTTGAGGCCCGCGTCATGTTGCTGCCTTTCTTTGGCAAGGGAGCGCTGGAGACCCAACAGGAGCAGGACTACGTGGCCGACCTGCTGCGCGAGCTAGCGCCGGAGGCCGAAAAGGCCGGTGTCATCCTGGCCTTGGAAAACACCTGCTCGGCCCGCGAGAACGTGCGCATGCTCGAGCGGGCTCGCTCGCAAGCCGTGCGGGTCTACTACGACGTGGGTAACTCGACCAACCGCGGCTACGACATCTACGAAGAGATGCGCTGGCTGGGTCGCGAGCGCATCTGCCAGATCCATCTCAAGGACAAGGGCTACCTGGGCGAGGGGACTATTGATTTCAACAAGGTACTGCGGATCATCGCGGAAATCGGCTACGAAGGCTTCGCCAATCTGGAAACTTCTTCGCCTTCGGGAGCCGTCGAAGCCGACATGCGGCGCAATCTCGATTACATCCGCCGGCTGATTCGCGAGATCCAGCAGTCGTGACGCAGCGGCCAGCACGGGCCGGCGGCGCGGCGCCGCGGACGTAGCCGCAGGCATGAGAGGGCGTGTTACACTGATGCTTTCGGCTGCATCGGATGGCATCTGGCAAGGATAAAGAACCGGCGGCACCGCTCAACGTCTGGGGGCCGGTGGTCGCGCTGGCCTGGCTCGTTCCCGGCGGAGGGCATTTCCTGCTCAAGCGTTACGGCCGCGCCGGCATGCTAGGCTTCGCGATCACCGGCATGTACCTGTTCGGATTGATGATGAGGGGTTACCTGTTCCAGCCCGTGCGCGGCCCGGACGTGCTCAGCTCCCTGATGAACTACGGGGGTTTCCTCGGCAATGTCTGCGCGGGATTGCTTTACCTGCTCACGGTGTGGCTGGGTTACTCGCAGCCGGAGATCCCGGGTGCGGTGCACGACTACGGCGCCAAGTTCCTTGTCACCGCAGGGCTGCTCAACATCCTCGCCATGGTGGACGCGTACGAAATCGCGGCGGGGAGAAAGAACTGATGCCGAAGGTTTCGCTCACCCATTTCGAGGCCGCGCTGCTATTCGCCTTTTTCACATCCATCGTCTTCGGCGTAGTTACCAAGTCCACCGACCGCGAGCGGCTGCGCTACGGCATTTATTGCTTTGTCTGGTTCGTGGTGGCGCTGTTCGGCCTGGGCTGGCTGATGTTCCTGGGCCACGGCTGAGGACGGCCCTCGGTTATACTTTGCTTTATGCGTCTTTGGCGCCTGCTTTTGGTGTCCCTTGTGGTTCTGGCTCAGGAGCCTTCCCAGGAGCCGTCCGCTGCGCCCGCTCAAGAGCGACCCGTCCCGCGGGCAGCGGAACCCGAAATTCGGCCCTATGAGAAGGTGATCACGAAGGACGCCGTCACTCAGCGGGGCGTCTTCACCGTGCACCGGATCAAGAGCCGGCTGTACTACGAGATCCCGCCCGCCGCCCTGGGCGAAGAGTTCCTGTGGGTGACCAAGGTTGCGCGCACGCCCGGCCTCGGTTACGGGGGCATGAGCGTGGCCAACCGCGTGGTCCGCTGGGAGCGCAAGGACAATCGCGTCCTGCTGCGCAACGTCTCCTACGAGGTGGTAGCGGACGATTCGCACCCCATATCCCGCGCCGTGCGGAGCGTCAGCAACGAAACCATCATCATGTCTTTTCCCATCGAGGCGCTGGCGGCGGACGGCTCGCCGGTGGTTGACGTGACTCGCCTGTTTACCAGTGAGGTGGCTGAGTTCACGCCGCGGGCCATGCTGCGCGCCCGGGGCTTCGACGTTTCGCGCAGTTTCCTGGAGCGGGTCAAGGCCTATCCGCTGAACATCGAGGTGGAGGCGTCTCACACTTACACTTCGCCTGTGGAGGCGCCCCCCGTGGGCCAGGCCCCCACGCCGCCTTCGCCTCCTTCGCCCATGTCCACGGCCATGCGGCCCGGCAGCGCCACCCTGCTCATGCACTTCAGCATGGTGAAGCTGCCCGAGCAGCCCATGCGGCCGCGACTGTATGACGAGCGCGTAGGCTATTTCAACATCCGTCAGTACGACTATTCCCGCGATGAACAGCGCGCCCCGCGCCGCACCTACATCATCCGCTGGCGGTTGGAGAAGAAAAATCCCTCAGCGGCCGTCTCCGAGCCGGTCAAGCCCATTGTCTTCTACGTGGATCCTGCGACCCCGCCCAAATGGGTGCCCTACATCAAGCGCGGCGTCGAATGGTGGAAGCCGGTGTTCGAGCAGGCCGGCTTCCGCAACGCCATTATGGCCATGGACCCGCCCTCGCCGGAGCAAGATCCGGACTGGGCGCCCGAGGATGCCCGCTACAGCGTGATTCGCTGGGCGCCTTCGACCGTCGAAAACGCCATGGGGCCTAACGTTCACGATCCCCGTACCGGCGAGATCATCGAAGCCGACATCGTCATCTGGCACAACGTGCTCAACCTTGTCCGCCACTGGTACTTCACCCAGGTCGGCCCGCTCGATCCCCGCGCCCGCAGGCTTCCCCTGCCAGACGACCTCATGGGCAAGTTACTGGAATATGTCGTGGCGCACGAAGTGGGACATACACTCGGCCTGCCTCATAACATGAAAGCCAGCTCGCTTTATCCCCTGGAAAAGGTGCGCGATCGCGAGTGGGTCAAAAAAATGAGTCATACGCCCAGCATCATGGACTACTCGCGGTTCAACTATGTCGCTCAGCCCGAGGATAATATCGACCCCGACGATTTGATTCCCAAGATCGGCCCGTACGACTACTTTTCCATCATGTGGGGTTACAAGCCGATCCCTGAGGCGCGCACGCCGGACGAGGAAAAACCGGTGCTGGAGGAGTGGATCCTGGCCGCGCAGGAAAAGACCCCGTGGCTGCGCTTCTCCACCGCGAAGGCGGCCGGGTCGGACCCGGGCGAGAACACCGAGGCGGTGGGCGACGCCGACCCCGTGCGCGCCACCGAGCTGGGCCTCCGCAACCTGCGGCGCGTGATGGATATGCTGATGGAGGCGGTGCCCGAAAAGGGCAAGCCGTATGACGATCTGGAAGAGGTTTACGGCCGCGTACTGGGGCAGTGGGTTCGGGAGATGAACCATGTCACCGGCCTGGTCGGCGGTTTCTATTCCCAGCAGAAGCACGCGGGCCAGCAAGGAGTGCTGTTCACCCCGGTGGAGCGCGAGCGGCAGGCCACGGCCGTGAAGTTCCTGAACGAAAACGCCTTCCGCACCCCGACGCTTTTCATCCGTCCCGAGATCTTGCGCCGCATCGAGCCCCAGGGCGTGCTGGATCGCATCCGCAACGCGCAGCGGCTGGTCTTGAACAGCCTGCTCGATGGCCGTCGGTTTGCGCGACTGGTCGAGCAGGAAGCGCTGGACGGCCCGCGCGCTTACCGCCCCGCGGAATTTCTGGCCGATCTGCGCCGTGGCATCTTCGCCGAGCTGGCCTCAACCGAGGTGCGCGTGGACGCGGTGCGCCGCAACCTTCAAAGGCTCTACCTGGAGATGCTTTCGGATCGTTTGAACGGTCGCACGCCCGTGACCGACGACCAGCGGCCTTTCTCCCGCGCCGAACTGCGCAGCATCGCGGCCGAGGCCGCGCGCGCCCTGCCACGAGCGGCGGACCGCGCCACGCGCGCGCACCTGGAAGACCTTCGCGATCAGGCCAACCGGGCCCTCGATCCCAAGTTCCTGCTGCCGTCCCCGGCTGCCCCATCACCCACCCAGCCCCAGCGCCCGTCCGCGGAGCCGGAGCCAGACTCCGGCAGCACGTGCTGGCCCGACTTGGTCATACGTCCCTGAGGCCCTCAGCACACGGCCCCGGCTGCGGGGAACGCGACGATCCGTCCCCGCTGCCCAGGCGGAACGCACTGCGGCTGCACCGTCTGACGCCTTGCGCAAGGGATTGGCAAATGCCGCTCAACCGAGGGTGGCGCGGGAGGGGGACAGTACCGATCGAAACACCTTACCCCTGAGTGCGGAAGTTCCTGACCCAACCCCCAGCCTCTTCCGGCTGGTTCGACTCGCGCCGGTGTGGCCGCCGTACTTTGTTGGTGCCTGGGGCCCATGTTCCCAAGGATCGTCGGTGTGAGACTCGCCAAGCGCGATGAGTCTCGGCTAATCTGGACAGACTCTGCAGGTCGGCCGGAGGACCAGCGGCCAACCGCTCCAAGTTTCAGTGGTTTACCAAATCCGCACGGGCCGAAGCCCGCGGGCTTTAAAAACATTTGACAAAAAAAGGTGCTTCATAATGCCAAGTGACGGGCAGGGCCCGCGCGGAGCACGTCGGCGACCCCGGACATCCCAAGCCCGCGTCGGGGCCCGCGCCGATACGGGAGGTGGCGACGCACCAGGCAGAAAGTCCCAGCAGGCGGCAACAAGAAGAGCCTGAAGCAGCGGGGGCGGAGGAGGGACTTGCCCAAGGCTGGAAGCGCCTCGGACGGCTGGCCGTCCTGGCGCTGGCTACGGCTGCCCAAGCCCAACCGCAGAGTTGCTACGTCGTGAGAAGCGCAGGGTCGTACACTACCGCGGACGGATGGACCTGCACGAATACCGAGGCTTTGGAGTACTGCGACGGCGTTTTGACTTGCGGCGTGCACTTTACTATTTGCACGGATGCCTCCGGGAGCGAGGGGAGCTTCTATGCGTATAGCAGTTGCTGAAAAGGCGGACCGTGCCGTCGGCAAGCGGAACATACTCCTGCGGGCGATC
>JBMFPL010000133.1:0-8599 GCA_049969115.1 Bryobacteraceae bacterium
CGTCGAGCAGCCGCAGAGCCTGGCGCACAGGGACTTGGGGCGGGTCGTCGTGGCAGCGAATCACGAATCCGGCCAGTTTGCGGGAGCCGAAAGGCACCAGCAGGCGGCAGCCCGGGCGCACCCGGTGGCGCAGCGTTTCGGGCAACTCGTAGGTGAAGGACTGCTCGAGAGGCAGCGGGAGGCTCACGTCGCAGTAGCGCGGCCCGGCGGACGCCTGAGTTGCCCGCGCCCTTTCCGTGCAATCTTCTGGCATAATGCGGGAAGCCGGTTCGCGGCTCTTTCTATCCTAGCCGTGCGGGAGCGAGAAACGTGAACTATCGCTTCTTCGAAGATCTGCGCGTGGAAATGACGGTGCCGGCCGACGGCATCCTCAGCCGCACGCTGCACAACGACGAGCGTCTCAAGGTGGTTCTGTTCGGCTTCGCCGCCGGCCAGGAGCTCTCCGAGCACACGGCGGCGACGCCCGCGGTGCTTCACGTGCTGGAGGGCGAAATCACGCTTGTGTTGGGCGAAGACCGGCGCCAGGCGCGGGCTGGCGCATGGGTCTGGATGGCCCCGCGGCTGCCCCACACTCTGGTGGCAAACACGCCCTCGGTGGTCCTGCTGCTGCTGATCAAAGGCGGGCAGAGCTGAGCGGGCCGGGCGCGATCAAGCGCCGACGGCGCGGGGACGAGTCCGCGGTTTTCTCGGCCTGCGCCGGATCAGGACAGGCGTTAACGGTTGCGTCAAATTTGCGTACCTCCTGGAGACCCGCGGCTCGCCAGGCTCCCACAACCCACGGATCTCGTTGCTGCAACCGCCGCCTGCGACGAGACGGTCCTTGTTCGGTGGCGGTTGACTTACCCGATGGCTGCTAATGCGAAGAGGAAGACGCCCTATCCCCGCGTGACGCTTTCGGTGCGCCCGGCCAGAGGCTTGACCACGGGGCCGCCGCACACGCCCACGCCCACGTTGAGCAGGGCGTGCAGGAAATTGTAAACCAGCGCGTAGACCATCTGTTCGGTCACCGGCTGGTGCCTGGGCAGGCGGAAGCTCACCGGCAGCTCTTTCATCACCTGCAAGCGGACGGCGTCGCGCAGCAGGTATCCGTTGCGATCCCGGCAGTTGCCGATAACCAAAGGGGTTTGCAGGACCTGGCCCGTCTGCCCGTCCACATAGAACTGGCAACGCGAGAACCACCCCAGGTTGCCCGGATCCGAGGCATCGAACAGCAGCAGCGGGGCTTTGCGTCCCGGCGTTGACAGTGACATGGCCAGCGCCCGCTTGAGCTCCTCTACCTGGCACTGGAAGCCTGCCTGGCGCGCCACGTCCGCCAGCACGTTGGGATCGAGCTCCAGCCAGATGTATTTGTGCTGTCCGGCCTGTACGACCTGCATTCAGTAGCTATTCTACCGGGCGGAGTCGCTTCAGGGCTTCTGCGTAAGCCTGATAAGTGCCTTGGTCGAACAACACGAAAATGACTTCCTTGAGGTGCGTGTCCGGGCGCTCCAGGTGGCGGCAAACTTGTTCGATGGCGATGCTGGCCGCCTCCCCAACCGGGTAGCCGTAAGCGCCGGTGGAGATGGAGGGAAAGCTGATCTTCTCCAGGCCCCGTTCTTCGGCCAGGGCGAGGCAGGTGCGGTAGCAGGAAGCCAGCAGCTCGGGCTCGTTGTGGCGACCGCCGCGCCAGATCGGGCCCACCGCGTGGAACACGTAACGCGCGGGCAAAGCCCCGGCGCTGGTCACCACCGCGCTTCCCGTGGGGCAGCCTCCCTGTCGCGCACGGATCTCGTCCAGCTCGCGCATGATCTGCGGACCGCCCCCGCGGTGAATGGCCCCGTCCACGCCGCCTCCTCCACGCAGCGCGGAGTTGGCCGCGTTGACGATGGCGTCGGCGGGCACGCGCGTGATGTCGCCCACCAGGAGCCGCAGTTTCTTGCCGCCCGGGAACTCGCGCTCCATCACGGTATATCTTAGTAAATGTGCCGGCGGGGCTGGTCCTTTTCGACATTGACGGGACTCTGTTGAGGCGCACGGGCCCGCATCACCGCCGCGCGCTGGAAGAGGCGATCTTCGGCATCACCGGCATCCGGACCACCACCGATCACATTCCCCTGCACGGCATGCTCGATCCCGACATCATCGCGCGCATGCTAGAGCGCGCCGGTGCGGGCCGGGGTCTGGTTCGCGCCTCCATGCCCGCCATCATTCGCAGGGCGCAGTGGTTGTACGTGCGCTGGTGCCCCGATCTTAGCCGCAAGACCTGCCCGGGGGTGAGGCGGCTGCTGGCCGCGCTGGAGCGCGAGGGCGCGGTGATGGGGCTGGTCACAGGCAATCTCACTCGCATCGGCTGGAAGAAACTCGAGCGCGCCCGGCTGCGCCGGTACTTCCGGTTCGGCGCCTTTGGCGAGATGAGCCGTGACCGGGCCGGTTTGGTGCGCCTTGCCCTGCGCGAGGCCCGTCGCCGGGGCTGGCTGCGGCCCGGCGAGCCCGTGGCCTTGATCGGGGACGCGCCGGCGGATATCGAAGCTGCACGGGCCAACCATGTGCGTGCCATCGCCGTGGCCACGGGCATCACCCCTGCTGAAGAACTCGCGGCTTTGCAGCCCGACCTTCTGCTGCGCGACCTGCGCCGGCTCCGTGTGGGGGATCTGCTGCGGTGAGGGTCACGGAACGGGCACGGCCGGCTCAAAGCCTGGCGGTCAAGCGCGCCGAAGTGGAGTTCCACAATTTCGCTTCCCTGGGCGAGCCCGAACGCGCCCTCGCTGTGTACCAGGAAGAAAACCGGCGCCGGGCGGCATTGTTCCGGCGGCATCTGGACTTCATCGCCCCGTTGACGCCTTTCCTGGAAATCGGCGCCAATGTCGGCCACACCAGCTACATGCTGGCCAACGAATTCGGGGCGGACGGTTTCGCACTGGACATTTCGGCCGATGCCCTGCGCTGGGGCACGGTGCTGCCGGAGCGATGGGGACTGGCGAGCTCGCCCGTGCGTGTGGCGGGGGACGCGCTGCACCTGCCTTTCCGCGACGGCGCGGTGCGCGTGGTGGCCGCCTTCCAGATGCTCAGCCAGTTCATGGATATCGAGGCGGTCGTGTTCGAGGTCGGGCGGGTGCTCGCCCCGGGTGGCGTCTTCGTTTTCGCCGAAGAGCCTCTGCGTCGCCTGCTCTCGCTGCGGCTCTACCGCTGTCCTTACTACGATCGCATGAAACCCTGGGAGCGGCGGCTCTACCACTGGGGCTTGCTCGGCTACATCGTACGCGACGTGATCGGCGCCGAGCAGGAGGAAAGCTTCGGGATCCGCCAGAATCACTCGCTTTACCTGCGCGACTGGCGCCGGATGCTGGAGAGGCACTTTGCCGCCTGCCGGTTCGAAGTGCTGGTGCCGGAGAACGGCCCGGGCGAGCGGTGGGTCAAGCGGCTCGCCGTACGCCTGGATCCGCACCGCTCCCTGTGGCGGGCCGCCCACCTGCTGGGCGGAACTCTGGCCGCGGTTTGCCGCAAAGCAGGCAGCCCGGCCGAGCCGCGGTTCACGCCGGACCGCTTCGAGCAACTGCTCCAGTGCCCTGACTGCGGCGGCCGCTTCGAGCGCGCCGCGGACGAGACCCTGGCCTGCCGCTCCTGTGGCTACCGCGCTCCTCTCGAGGGCGGCGTCTACAACCTGCTGCCTTCATCGGAAAAGCGGGAGCTGTACCCGGGCGATCGTGACGACCTGATTGACTTTTCGCGGCCCGGCCACGAGCGCTTGCTGGGCGAAGGCTTTTACGAGCTCGAAGGGGTCTTCGGCAACCGCTTCCGCTGGATGAAAGAGCGGGCAACGGCCCGTCTGGTGCGCCTCGACGAGGGGCGGCAGCGGCTGCGCATCCGTGGCTTCGCGCCCCCGGAAGCTTTCGCCTCGGGCCATACCGTCTGGTTTGCGGCCCGCGCCAACGGCACGCCCCTTGCCCGCAAGACCCTGGATCGCCCCGGGCTTTTCGTTTACGAAGTCGACCTGCCCCCGGCACCGGAATACTCTCTGGAACTGGCGGGCGGCCCCGCCTGGCAAGCCCCGGGCGATGACCGGGTGATCACAGTCAACCTGAGCATGATCCGACTGCTGCCCTCGCATGAGGGTTAAAAAGCGCGGGCTCAGGACGGAATTTTTACCCGCCGGGCATGAAAATATACTAAGCTGGTGAGGATCGGGGATGCACCGGTGAATCCTCTCGAGCAGTGTTCAACCTTACAGATCTATCTGATCAAGCCCTCCAAGTACGACGATGAGGGCTACGTCATCCGGCACTGGCGCGGCATCGTGCCCAGCAACACCCTTTCCTGCCTCTACGGTTTGACCGAGCAAGTGCGCGAGAGCGGCGCGCTTGCCCCTACCCAACTCAAAGTCCATGTGGTGGACGAGACCGTCGCCAAGATCCCGCTGGGGCGGATCGCCCGCGCGCACCGGCCGCCGCGCCGGCGGGCGCTGGCCTGCCTGGTCGGCGTGCAAAGCAACCAGTTCGCGCGCGCCGCGGACGTGGCGCTGGCCCTGCGCCACAAGGGAGTGCCGGTCATGATCGGCGGCTTCCACGTCAGCGGCATGCTGGCCATGTTCCCCGAGGGGTCACCCGAGATTCGCCAGCTCATGGACGCGGGAGTGGCTGTGGTTGCAGGCGAGGTGGAGGGCCGTTGGGCCGACCTGCTCCGCGACGTCGCCTGCGACCGGCTGAAGCCGCTCTACCGCTTTCTCGGGGATCTGCCGGATCTGCGGGAAGCGCCCGCGCCGCGAGTTCACACCGGGGTGCTGCGCCGCTTCCTCTCCTCCGATTACGCCACCATTGACTGCAGCCGTGGCTGCCCCTTCCGTTGCTCCTTCTGCACGATCATCAACGTGCAGGGGCGGAAGATGCGCTATCGCTCGCCCGAGTGCGTGCTGGCCACCATCCGCCAGCGCTATCACGACCACGGCATTCGCGTGTACTTTTTCACCGACGACAACTTCGCCCGCAACCCGGTCTGGGAGCAGATCTTCGACGGACTGATCGCCCTGCGGGAACGCGAGGGCCTGCGCGTCGAGTTCGTCATGCAGGTGGACGTGGCGGCCTACCGCATCCCGCGCTTCCTCGAGAAAGCCGCACGCGCCGGCTGCTCCACCGTGTTCATCGGCATGGAAAGCGTCAACCCGCGCAACCTGAAAGAAGCGGGCAAGACGCAGAACCAGGCCCAGGACTACGGGCACATGATCGCGGCCTGGAGGGCGGCGGGAGTGCGCACTCACGTCGGCTACATCATAGGCTTCCCCGGCGATACCGAGGAAAGCGTGCGCGAGGATGTCCGGCGGCTGATCCACGAGGTGCGGCCGGATCAGGCGAGCTTCTTCATGATGGTGCCTTTGCCCGGCTCGGAAGATCACCGGCGGCTGGTCGAGCAAGGCGTGCCGCTGGATAAGGACTACAACAACTACGATTCCTGTCACGCCTGCATGCCGCACCCCAATATGAGCGCGGAACTCTGGCGGAGGGCCTATCAGGAGGCCTGGCGCGAATTCTACAGCGTCGAAAACATGAAGGCGATCCTCTCGCGCGCTCACCCCAGCCACTACTGGGACCTCTTTTTGAATCTGTTCTGGTACAAGCACGCTGTGGTCAACGAGAATTTGCATCCCATGCTGACGGGCATTTTCCGCTTCAAGGACCGCAAGACCCGGCGGGCTTGTTTCCCCCAGGAAGGCCGGCTCGCCCATATGGCGCGGCGCGTGCGAGAGCTGGGCCGGTACTTCGCCGGCTTTTTGCGTCTGGCGCTGGAAATGGAAGAGGTCTGGCTGGCCACCCGCCCGCGCTCGGAAGTCGAAAAGCGGGTGCTGGAAGAGCTCGCGCGCATGCGCGCGGGCTGGCGGCGCGGGCTGCGGCTCGCCGATCTGGAGGCGGCTTACCGACGCGTCAAGGCTCAACTGCCCACTCTGGAAGTGCCCTCGCGTCTCCAACTTGCCTGGCAGCAAGCGTCGCTGTGGCGCGTAGACCGCGTGCGGCAGACCCGGCGCGACTTGACGATGTTCTGGCTGCGGCTGCGCTGGCGGCTCCGCCTTCGCCCGGCCAGGGCTCTACTGGGCTGGCCCGAGATCGCCTGGAACGCGCTGCGCGAATTCCGGCTGGCGACAGGATTCCTGCTGGCGCTGTTGACCCGGGCGCTCTGAAAGCCCGCGTGGTCCCCAGCCAGGCTGTGTCGAGGACACAGCCTACGCTATACTGCGAGATCGGGAGACTTTCCAGTTAGCTGACCGAGCGGGAGCTCGAAGTGCAGCCGGGCTCCTGCCGGTCCCGTGGAGCGCATTTCCATGTGGATTGTCGTGGTCCTGCTCGCGGTTGTGGTTGCCCTCGCGCTGTTCGAGCTGCGGCTGCGCAAGCCTGATCAACTGGTGCTTTACGAGGCTGGCGGCGCCATCGGCCTGCGAACAGGCGTTTTCTACCCGCGGCATTTCAGCCTGCCCATTCCCGCCGCCACGCACCAGGTCGAGCTGGCGGTGGAAGGCACCTGCCGCGGCGCTATTCCCGTCAGGGCGCAACTGGCGGTGACCGTGGCCGCCTCCCGCGAGCACCTGGCGAATCTGGTGCGGGTAGGCGGCTGGCAGCCCGACGCGGTAGCCAAGGCCGCCCAGGCTTTCCAGGCTGTCGTTCAGGGCGCTGTAGCCGTTTACACGGAAAAAAGGGCTGTCGAGGAGATCTCGGGTGAGGCGCTGGCGGCTCACCTCGAGCAGGCGCTGGCGGCGGAGGCGGCGCGTTTCGGTCTGGAGATCGTGGCGGTTTCGGTGCAAAGCCTGGAACCCGCCGACCCTGCCATTGCCGAAGCGCTGCGCCAGCGGGAATCGGCCCGGATCATGGAGGAGACCGAGCAGCTCAAGCAACAGGCCCGCGTCTCGGCCGCCCGCGCGCGCATTCAGGCCGATGAGCAGATCGCGCTTTCCGAACACGAGCTCGAATTGAAGAAGTTCGAGCTCAAACGTCAGGAACTCGAACAGGAAGCCGCCCTGGCCGAAAAGCGCACCGAGGACGAGCTCAAGCGCAGCCGCATGCGGCTCGCCTTCGAAAAGGAAGAGATGGCGCTGCTCAAGAGCAGCCCCGAACTGCTGTTGCTCACCCCGCAGGCTGCGCGGCTGGCCGAAGCCAGCCAGACCTTGAAGAACGCGCGCACCATTGTCTCCATCGGTTCCTCGGACGTCGAGCTCGGCTACACGCTCTCACGCCTCTTCCAGCGTTTCCTGGATCTGATGGAGCCGGCCAAAAAGCAGATCGGCGATCAGGGCGGCGCCGAGTGACCGCGGCGCACGGGTGAAACGCCGAGACTCAGACGCCGGCCAATCGCGCCTCGACCGTCACGATGGCCAGCGGCGGCAGCTCCACGCGCAGCGAAGAACCCGAGGCGCTTACCGTGTGCTGGCGAGGCACGATCAGGTCGGGCGTCTCGAAGGTATTGGCGGCGTTAAAGTCGGCATGGTGAAGGATCCGGGCCCGCGCCGCGGAAACCGAACCGCGGCCCAGAGCGCACTCCACATGCATGCCGGTGGCATGCAGCGGGTTGACCAGGGTGACATAGAGCTCGTCCTGCTTGCGCGAAGCTGAGACCGAGAGCGAGGGCGGCGGGGCCTCGGGCGCCTGGACGCGAACCCCGGTCGCGCCACGGTGGGGTTTCATCAAGTCAAAAGCCCAGTACGTAGTGGTGCGCACGCAGCGCGGCCCGTCCGCCAGCAAGAGGGCGTGCAGCACATTGACCGTCTGCGCCAGGTTGGCCATCACCAGCTTGTCAGCTTGGCGATGGAACACGTTCAGGCCCAGCGCGGCAGCCAGGGCCGAGCGCATGGTGATCTGTTGGAACAGGCGGCCGTAACGCTTTTCTTCCTCGCGGTCTATGCGGTCCCAGACGCCCCACTCGTCCACCAGCAGGCCGATGCGCCGCTCCTTGTCGTACTCGTCCAGCAGAGCGCGCTGCTCGCCAATGGCCTTTTCCAGGTCCCAGAAGGTCGCCAGTTGCGCCCGCAGGCTCTCGGCGGTGAAGCGCGTGGCGTTGTCGCGGCCGCGCGAGTAGTAGTGCATGGCGAAGCCGTGGATGCGGGTGCGCCTGGGCATCGCTTCCATGAAGCGGCGCGTCCACTCGAGGTTGTTTCCGCCCGGTCCGCAGGCGATAAGGAACAGTTGTGTGTCGCCGAAATCCCGCAGGTAAGTCGCGAAGCGCCGGTAGTGGGCGGCGTATTCCTCCGGCGTCATGTTGCCGCCGCAGCCCCAGTTCTCGTTGCCCACGCCCCAGTAGCGCACGCGGAAGGGTTCGCGCGAGCCGTTGGCGGCCCGTTCCTCGGCCAGCGTGCTGCCCGAGGGGTAGTTGCAGTACTCCACCCAGTCTCGCATTTCCTGCGGCGTGCCGCTGCCCACGTTGCCGGCGATATAAGGTTCGGCGCCGATCAGTCGGCACAGCTCGACGAACTCGTGGGTGCCGAAGCTGTTGTCCTCGGTGTAGTTCCCCCAGTGAATGTTGACGCGCCTGGGCCGTTTGTCGGCCGGGCCGATGCCGTCGCGCCAGTGGTAATCGTCAGCGAAGCAGCCACCTGGCCACCGCAGCACGGGGATGCCCAGCGCACGCAGCCACTCCACTGCCTGCT
>JBMFPL010000134.1:0-8595 GCA_049969115.1 Bryobacteraceae bacterium
GTCACGGTCGAAACACAGCGAGTGAACCTCCTTGACTTCGGGGCCCGCCTTCCAGCTCGCCAGCAGGCGGTAGGACGGTGGCTGGCCCCAGGCGCCTGCGACCGCTAATAGCGAGAGCGCAACCAGAAAGGTGCGGGGCGGGGTCACGCCCGCCCCGCGCCCGGAGGCGGGCACGCGGGGTATGCACGCCGTCCGGGTCAAAACGTTATCCTCCCCGCCAGTTGGATCTGGCGCGGCAAATTCGTCTGGGTGTGGAAGCCCGCGATCTGCCCGAAGCAGGATTGCGACGGGCTGGAACACCCGCTGGGGCCATTCCACCATTGCGGCGTGTTGAAGGCGTTAATGAACAGGCCCATCACCTGGAAATTCACCCGCTCGGTGATGCGGTTGTTCTTGGTCACGCCCAGATCGAAGTTATGAATGGGAGGCGTACGCAGCCTGCCGGTGATCGAAGACCAGCGACGGGGCCGGTAAGGATCGGTGTTCCGCTCGAAGGCCGCCCGGTTGATCCACTGGTTCAGATTCTGACCGCCAGGCACTGCCTTGGGATCCACGCCCGGTACCGGGATGGCGTCCGCCGCAAGCCGGAAAGGCCTGCCTTTCTGGATCCGGATCAACCAGTTGAATTGCCAACCGCCCACCACGCGGTCCAGCCAGCGCGGGATCTCCGTGGCCAGGTACTTCCCGCGCCCGAAAGGCAACTCCCAGGACCCATTGGGCACGAAAACCTGCGACATGTCGTATTCGTCAATCTCCTTCTCGAGGAAATTGTCGAAGGAGTTCTGGTAACCGTAGTGCCCCAGCTTTTTCGACACCGTATAAGCCAGGCTCATGCTGAGGCCGTGGCTGTAACGCTTGGTGACATGAATCTGCAACCCGTCGTAACGCGAGTCGCCGATGGGCATGTAACGCTTGACCACGCTGGTGAACTGCGGGTAAGGCACGATCAGAGCCGAATACGCAATGGTGGGCTGGTTGAGCGCGTAACCCGGCGCCAGGCCCGCGAACGGGTTGTCCACCCGGCGATTCAGCACCGCGGCCCCGCTGGTGAACTGTTGCTCGGTCAGCGAGTTCAAATTGCGATCCACCGGGAGCCGGTCCACCCGGTTGAACGTGTAAGCCGCACTCACCATCACGTTCCACGGGAGCTGGCGCTGGATCTCCAGACTGGCCTGCAGCGATCGCGGCTCGCGCGTGTGCGGATCCACGAAGCTGATCGAGCCGCCGATGTTGGTGGCCAGGCCCAAAGAGGCCTTGGTCACTGGCAGCAGGCCGTTGGGGAAGGGATTGTCAATGAGGTGCAGCGGCATCCAGTTGGAGTCGAACGGGATCGAGTAAGTGCGCTGGCTGAAACCCGCCGGCTGACCGGGATCGTACCAGATGGGGCCGTAGAAAAGCCCGAAGCCGCCGCGCACCGCCGTCTTGCCGTCAGGCGAGTGGGCAAAGCCCAGGCGCGGGCCGAAGTTCCTGAAGGTCGAATCGTAAACATTCCTCGGACGCCCGTTGACTCCGGGGAATGTCAGCCCGCCACGCAGGTCCTTGCACGCCGGGCAATTCTCCACCCCTTTCGCATTGCCAACCTTGTCGGCCAGCGGGCTGGGCGCTGTCTCGTCGAACACGCCTGTCATGGCGTCGAAGCGGTCTGTCATCGGGCCATTCCAGTCCCAGCGTAGGCCGACGTTCAGCTTGAATTTCGGCGTGACGCTGATGTCGTCCTGAATGAACAGCCCGAGGCTCTTGCCCTGGCGCGCGGGCGCGGCGTTCACGTCAATGTAAGCCTGCCCGACGCCCAGCAGGAAAGAAGCCACTGCATCGCCCGCTCCCGGGTCCACCACCTGAGGATCCAGGTTGGTGGCCGTCGAACTGAAAGTGAACGCGCCCGCATCGTAACCTGCGCGAATGTCATAAGTCCGCTCCAGGCGACCCTGGCCACCGATCTTGATCGCGTGCTTGCCCACGATCTTCGACCAGGTGCCGTCCACGTTGTTGATCTGGTCGGGCGTGAAGTTGCCTGAACCTTGCCCGGCGCCGGTGAAGGCGGCGCTGCCCAGCGTGCTGCCGCCGAAGCCAAAATAGGGGAAGAACGGCGAGGCCTGGGCGACGAAGGTCGGGCTGAAGCCTAGATCCTTGGGCGTCACCTGGCCCCGCTTGTAGTTGCGGTTGGCCGTGAGATACCGCTGCAAGCCGGCGCGGAAATTGAGCACGCTGGTGGGCGAGAGCGTCCGCGTCAGGTCCACCACCAGATTATGGTTGGCGCGGGTGAAGGGAAAGCCGGTGTTGGGATCGGCGGCGCCGGGATAAAACTCCACGTCGTACGAGTTGAAGTTATTCCGGATATGTCGCACGGTGAAGCGCGTGTAGTCGTTGATATTCCAGTCCACGCGGTTAGAATACTCGCTGAAGTCGGCCCGCGCATTCCCTCCCGAAGGCGCGTAATTATTGGCGCGCGTGATAGGATCGCCGGGCGCGTTGGGCAGCGGGATATACTTCCAGAACGCCTTGGGCACGGGATTGATCCGGCTGGGCGGGATCGCGTTCCGCCCGGTGGTCACCAGGAAAGGCTGCCGGTTGTACCGCCCGGTCTGGGGATCGTAAGTCACGCTCCACGGATCGTAAAGGATGACCGGCGCTTTCTGTCCCTTGTTGTTGTACCAGGTGTCGCTGAAGTCCCCGTTGCGCTCGGCCTCAGTGGGCACGTGCCCGATATAGCTTTTCTTGCTTCCCGAGTGCAGGCGCTGGTAACCGCTACTGAACAAGAGCTTGTTGCGCAAGATGGGGCCATTGACCAGGCCGCCGAAGGTATTGAAGTGAACCGGCAGTTTGGGTTGTCCGGCAAGGTTGCGCTCGAAGGTGTTGGCGGACAAACCAGTGCTACGGTTGTAACTGTAAACCTCTCCGTGGTAGGAATTGCCGCCAGACTTGGTGGTGACGTTGATCACGCCGCCGGTGGTGCGCCCGTACTCGGCGCTGTAGGCGTTGGTCAGCACCTTCATTTCGGCGACGGTTTCCTGGGTGGGAATGGTGCCGTACAAGCCGCCCTCGGTGCCGCCACGGTTAGGCACCCCGTCAATCACCATCTCGTTGGACTTGGGCTGCCCGCCGCTGATGGACATGGAGGTCGAGCCGGAGTTGTCGTAGGGCGTGAAGCTCTTCGCGTTGGTGGTCACGGTGACGCCGGCCGCCGTCCACACAATGCCCATGATGTTGCGCCCCTGCGAGGGTGTGTTGGCCATGCGGACGTTGTCAATGATCGCTCCCTTATCGGCGCTCTGCGTCTCCACCATGCCGACCTGCTCGGTCACGGTGATGGTCTGGGTGACCGCGCCCAAAGCCAGGGTGAAGTTCACCGTCGGGTGGGACGCGGTTTCCAGCGCCACGTCCGGCTGAACCGCTTTCTGGAATCCCTCCTTGGTGACACTGACCGTGTACACCCCGGGAGGCAAGAAGCGGATGGCGTAGTAGCCCTCGGCGGTGGTGGCCGCCGAAGACACCGCGCCGGTCCGCTTGTTGACCGCGGTCACAGTGGCCCCGGGCACGGGCGCCTGCGAGGGATCCACCACGCGGCCGCTGATGGAAGCCAGGGCAGCTCCCTGCGCCCAAGCCGCGGCGGGCAAGACAAACGTCAATGCGACGATCAGGCACAGCGTCGCGGTTACTTGTTTGCAAAGGTCAAACACTGCTGCACCCTCCTGCTGACAGGCCCGCCGCCCCGCCCGGCGGGTTGCCGTCGCGAGTTTTCCAGGAAACCCTTGTCATGCGCCGGCGCGTGCCATCAGCACGGTTCCTCCTCGGCCAGGCGGCGCACCAGCGCGCCCGTCACGCGCATCTCTTCCTCGGTCGCCGGGAGTTGCGGGCGCCTCGGCGGACCGATCTTGATGCCCGAAACCAGCTCGATGGCGCCCCGCAGGATGGGAATGGGGTTGATGCGCCCGTTCTGGTTGAGCGAGGCAAAGAACGGCGCCAGGCGGAAGTAGATCCGCGAGGCCCGCTCGTTGTCCCCCGCGTAGTAGGCCGCGATCATGGCCTTCATCCAGTTGCCGATGGCCTGGCTACCGCCGCTCACCACACCCACGCCGCGCTGCGGCAGCACCTGCAACACCATGGTGTCGTCGCCGCAGTAAATGGAAAAGTCGGGCGGCGTGCGCAGCGCGAATTCGGTCGCCTGCGTGGGCTGGATACCTGCCTCTTCCTTGATGCCGCGGATATTGGGAATCGCCAACAACCGCTCCAGAGTGTCCGGCTCCAGGTTCACCCCGGTGAACAGCGGGATGTTGTAGATCATCACCGGCAAACTGGTCGAGCGGGCCACCGCTTCCAGATGGCGGTAGATCCCTTCCTGCGTGGGCCGCGAATAGTAGGGCAACACGCACATGGCCACATCGAAGCCCATCCGCTCGGCCAGCTCGGTGAATCGCACCGCCGATCGCGTGCTCGCCGCGCCCACCCCGGCTACCATGGGGACGCGGCGTTGCGCCGCTTCCAGCGCCGTTTTCCAGATCGCGATCCGCTCGTCGTCATCCAGGGAGTAGAACTCCCCGGTGGTGCCGGTAACGATGATCGAATCGCAGAAGTTACGCGTGACGACAAAGTCCACCAGGCGGGCCAGCGCTTCGTGGTTCACCGTCTCGTCTTCGTGAAACGGCGTGACCAGAGGAACTGAAACCCGACCCATGATTTCTAGCAGCGTCTTCATAACTTGCTCTTCCGCGTCCTGCCCCGCCCGTCCGCGCCGCCCAGCGCCGCCGCCACCGCCCTCGCGGCCACCATTACCTGCGCCGCCATTCGCACCACCCGAGGCCGCGTCATGCGCGAAATCGGAGCGGAAACGCTGATCGAGGCCCACAGCCCGCCCTGCGGATCCGGGATCGGCGCCGCCACGCAAACCACCCCCTCTTCGTTCTCTTCCCAGTCCAGCGCGTAGCCGCGCGAGCGGATCTGGGCCAGCTCCTTTTCCAATGCCTCTAAGGCGGTGATGGTCCGCGCTGTGTATTTCGGCAGGCCCCAACGTGCAGCGATTTGGCGCACCTGCTCGCCGGGCAGCACCGCGAGAATGGCCTTGCCCAAACCGGTGCAGTGCAGCGGCGCGCGCTTGCCCTCGTCGCCGCGGGTGTGAAGCTGGTAGGGAGATTCCACCGCCGCCAGGATGAGAACCTCGTCCTCGCTCAACACGCCCAGCTTGACCGTCTCGTGCGTCTCGGCGGCCAGCCGCTCCAGGTGCGGCCTCGCCGCAGCCAGCAGCGGCGTATGATGGCAGAACAGGCGGCTCAACTCGAAAAGCCGTGGCCCTAGGCGGTAGCGCCGGTCGGCCGGATCCTGGTGCAGGAAATCGAAAGCCTCCAGCGTGCGCAGCAGATTGTGGGCCGTGCTCTTGGGAATCTCCAAGCGCCGGCTGACCTGGGATACGGAAAGGGCAGGGGTTGAGGCGTCGAACTGGCAAAGAATCTTGAGCGCCTTGGCGACCGCGCCGACCGTATCAGGCGCTCGGGCTCTGTTCAGCGATGCTGAACGTAATGCCGTCATCCTGAACAAGCCCGAGTCTACACCACCACCCCCGACGCTGTCAACGGGAAACTTCTGACCGCTAACTCAGGACCCTCCGTAGCGCCGCCGCCAGCGCCTGCTCCTCCTCTTCGAAAACCGTACGCAGATCCAGCACCAGCCGCCCCTCTTCGATCCTGGCGATCACCGGCGGCTCAACCTCCCGCAGCCGCCGCTCTGCTTGCACGGCATCCCCGTTCAACGCGACCAGCCAGGTAGGCAAAGTCTGCCCGGGTGTCGAGCCGCCGCCCACCACCGACCGCCCGGGGACCAGCTCGCCGGCCCCGGGCGGCAATTTCTCAAGCAGGCGCAGCGCGCGCTCCCGGATCCGTTCGGCAGGCTGGCGAATTATATCCAGCGCCGGGATCTCGTCCCACCGCTCCATCACCAGCCGCCTCAGCGTTTCCCCCAACGCTTGCAGGATGAGCTTGTCCAGCCGCAGGGCGCGATACATGGGATTGCGCCGCAGCCGCACGATGAGCTCAGGCTCGCCCACAAGGATCCCGGCTTGCGGCCCGCCCAGCAACTTGTCGCCGCTGAACGAGACCAGGCTGGCGCCGGCGCGCAGGCTCTCCTGCACCAGCGGCTCATCCAGCCCCAGCGGATCCAGGTCCACCACGCAGCCGCTACCCAGGTCTTCGTAAACCGGGATCCCTCTTTCGCGCCCCAAGGCCACCAGCTCTCTGAGCTCGGGGCGCGCCGTGAAGCCCACGATGCGGAAGTTGCTGGGATGGACCCGCAACAGCAGGCGCGTGCGTTCGTTGATCGCCTCGCGGTAGTCCTCGATGCGCGTGCGGTTGGTCGTGCCCACCTCACGCAGCACGGCGCCCGACTGGGCCATGATCTCCGGAATGCGGAAGCCGTCGCCGATCTCGATCAACTCGCCGCGCGAGACGATGACCTCGCCCCCTGCCGCCAGCTCGTGCAACGCCAGGTAGACCGCGGCTGCGTTGTTGTTGACGGCGATGGCGGGCTTGCCCAGCAGCCACTCCAGCAACGCGCCGGCGTGGACGTCACGCCTGCCGCGGCGGCCGGCCTCGAGGTCATACTCCAGGTTCGTGTAGCCGCGCACGGGCTCGAACGCAACCAACGGCGCCCGGCCTAAATTGGTGTGGAGAACGACCCCTGTGGCGTTGATCACGCGCCGCAGCGACGGCCGCGCCAGGGCCTCGAGCGCCTGCACGACCTCCGCCTCCAGATCGAGCGCCTCCGGCGCTTCGCCTCCTCGCAGCCGGATCCGCGCCCGTTCGATCGCGCGGCGCGCCTCTTCCACCACGAGCCGGCGCGGCCAGCGACCCGCCATAGGCTCGAGGCGCCGCACGAGCTCGTCCACCGAGGGAAGATCGCGCAGCCGCTCGGCGGGGTTCACTTCACCATCGGGAACAGGCGGCGCAACTCGGCCTCGTTCGGACGCCGGCCGTATTCGCAAATCTCGAAGGCTTCGGCGTGCTGGATTTCCTTGGCCCGCGCGGCGCCGTACCACTTCACCAAAGCGGCGCGCACGGCAGGTGTGATCCTGCCCTGGCGCGTCTTGGCCAGCCACTGCCTGCGCGCCGCCGGCTCCTTGGGCACCTGCGGCAGGATGCCCGCCACCCACGGCAGCCATTCGTACATCTGCGAGACGTGCGCGTCCAGAGCGTCCAGCTTCTTCTCCCAGACGTCGCTGATGTCCACGGCGATGTCCGGGCGGAAGGGATTGGGCCGCTCGAAATTGTCTTCGAAGTACATGAAGACCGGGTTGCGCTGGAGGGCCGGCGTATCGGGGCAGATGTTGGGCACCACAACCATGTAAGCAGCGTCCTGAATCAGGATGCCGGTGTAGCGGTGATCCGGATGGTAATCGTTAGGCCGCGGACCCAGCACCAGGTCGGCATTCCACTGCCGGATGCGACGGATGATCTGCTCGCGGACCGCCAGCGTGGGCATCAGTTCGCCGTCGTGATTATCCAGCACTTCATATTCGGCGATGCCCAGGCGCTTGCCGGCTTCGATCGCTTCCGCCCGCCGCCGCCGGGCCAGCGCCCCGCCACCCTCGCTCTGATGACCGGCGTCGCCGTTGGTGACGGAAACGAACTTCACCAGGTGTCCCATGGCCGCCCACTTGGCCGCGGTGCCTCCCGCCCGCGAGTCGCAGTCGTCAGGATGAGCACCGAAAGCGATGATGCGCAGCCTGCTCTCTTGCGCGCCCACCAGCGCAGCCGTCAACAACAGGAATCCGAACAGCCTGGTCATGGCTCACACTCCGATGTCGTTCTTCCAGGTGGCCTCCCGGCCGGCATACAGCGCCGTGCGCCCCAGAATCGCGATCAGGGTGCTCAGCGCCGATCGCTCGGCCACGTTCTCCACATCGCCGCTCAAAATGCGGCCGATGAACTGCTCGATGGCGTCGAAGGTGGGTTCGCGCTTGGAGGGAATCTCCTCCACGTCCTTGGGGCCCTTGGTGTGCACCATGCGCCCGCGCGAGGTGGCGATCACCCCCTTGCGCCCGGTGAACTCCTCGCCCACACGGCTGAAGCCCGGAGGACTGATCTGGTTGGCTTCGTAGTTGACGTGGATGCCGTTGGGAAACTCGAAGGAAAGGGTGAGGTGATCCAGAATCTCCATGCTGGTCCGGACCTTGGTGCCCGCATATCCCACGGCCCGGATGGGCAAATTGCCCAGGAACCAGTGCAGCACGTCGAAGTTGTGGCAGTCCTGCTCGACGATGAAATCACCCGAGTAGTCCCGATAGCAGAACCAGTTGCGCAGCTTCTCGATCTTGGGATCGTCGTAAGGCACCCGCTTGAACGGATCGCCGCCGATCCAGAAACCGCGGGCGTTGACGATCTCGCCGATCTGCCCTTCCGTGATGCGCCGGTAAGCTTCCAGGTACACCGGCGCGTAGCGCTGCTGGAAGCCCACCGAGATGCACTTTTTCGGATCGGCGCGGCGCCCGGCGGCGATCACGCGCTTGCAACCCTCGATATCCACGCCCATGGGCTTTTCGCAATAAACATGCTTGCGCGCTTGCACGGCCGCTTCCAGATGCTCGGGGTGCAGAAAGGGCGGCGTGGCGAT
>JBMFPL010000135.1:0-8584 GCA_049969115.1 Bryobacteraceae bacterium
ATCGAGCAGGGCATCCAGATCCTCGTCAACTTGACTCACCGCGGGGCCTGCGGATGCGATCCAGAGACCGGCGACGGCGCCGGCCTGCTCATTCAGATGCCGCACGAGTTCTTTGCGCGGGAATGCGACCGGCTGGGCATTCGCCTGCCGCTGCCGGGCTGCTACGGCGCAGGTTTGGTCTTCCTCCCGGTCGAGCGCCACGAGCGGCTGCTGGTGGAGGGGATGCTGGAGCGCATTGCGCGCGAAGAAGGATTGCAGGTGCTGGGCTGGCGCGACACGCCGGTGGACGACACGGCCATCGGCCGCCTAGCCCGCGCTTCGCGCCCTTACATCGAACAGGTCTTCGTGGCTGCCGAGCGCGAAATGGACCAGGCGGCGCTCGACCGCAAGCTGTACGTGCTGCGCAAGCGGTTGGAGCGCGAAGTGGCCGCCAGCGATCTGCGCGAGAAGCAACACTTCTACGTGCCCTCGCTCTCCACGCGCACCATCGTTTACAAAGGCCTGCTGCTGGCGCCTCAGATCGCGCGCTTTTACAAGGATCTGGCCGACTCGGAAGTGACCAGCGCCCTCTGTCTAGTGCACCAGCGCTTCTCGACCAACACCTTCCCCACCTGGCAGCTCGCGCACCCCTTCCGCTACCTCTGCCATAACGGCGAAATCAACACGCTGCGCGGCAACGTGGCCTGGATGCACGCACGCCAGTCCGTGCTGGCCTCGCCGCTTTTCGGGGATGATATCAAGAAGCTGTTTCCCATTTGCACGCCTGGCGCCAGTGATTCGGCCATCCTGGACAACGTCGTCGAGCTGCTGTACCTGGCCGGCCGCAGCTTGCCCCATGTAATGGCCATGCTGATCCCGGAGGCATGGGCTGGCGATCCCACCATGAGCGCCGAGAAGCGGGCCTTCTACGAGTACCACGCCTCGCTGATGGAACCCTGGGACGGGCCCGCGGCGGTGGCTTTCACCGACGGGCGGCTGATCGGCGCTACGCTGGACCGCAACGGGCTGCGGCCCGCGCGTTACCTGGTTACGCATGACGATCTGGTGATCCTGGCTTCCGAGACCGGAGTGCTGCCCGTTTCCCCTGAAATGGTCCGCTGCAAGGGCCGCCTCCAGCCCGGTCGCATGTTCCTGGTGGATGTCGAAGAGGGCCGCATCGTGCCGGACGAAGAGATCAAGCACCGGCTGGCCTCGCTGCAGCCCTACGGAGAATGGCTGCGCCGTCACCAGATCACGCTCGAGCAGTTGCCCGAGCCGCCGCGCTGGCATCCTACCGACTTCGCCACCATCCGCCGCCGCCAGCGCTGCTTCGGCTACACCGAAGAAGACCTGAAGATGATCCTGGCGCCCATGGCCGCCACCGGCGAGGAGCCAGTGGGTTCGATGGGCGTAGACACGCCGCTGGCCTGCCTGTCCGACCGCCCCCAGCTCCTGTTCAACTACTTCAAGCAGATGTTCGCCCAGGTGACCAACCCGCCCATTGATCCCATCCGCGAGGAGCTGGTCATGTCGCTGGCCAGCTTCATCGGCACCGAGCGTAACATCCTGGACGAAACGCCCGAGCACTGCCACACGCTCAAACTCGAGCATCCCATCTTGACCAATCGCGACCTGGAAAAACTGCGTCGTGTTTCCTGGGGCGATTTCCTGGCCACGACGCTGCCCGCGCTTTACCGTGTGGAGGGGGGCGAGCAGGAGTTGCGGCGGGCGCTGGACGGGCTGTGCCGCCGGGCGTCGCTGGCTATCCAGAACGGCTACACGCTATTGATCCTCTCAGACCGGGGATTCGACCAAGAGTACGCGCCCATCCCCAGCCTGCTGGCGCTCACCGCGGTTCACCATCACCTGGTGCGCGAGGAGACGCGCACCCAGGTGGCGCTCATCGTGGAGTCGGGCGAGCCGCGCGAGGTCATGCACTTCGCGCTCCTGCTGGGCTACGGCGCCAGCGCAGTGAACCCCTATCTGGCCATCGAGACGCTGGAAGACCTGCATCGCCGCGGTTGCCTGCCGCCCGGGTTGAGCTTCGAGCAGGCCCTGCGCAATTACATCAAGGCAATCAACAAAGGACTGCTCAAGGTCTTCTCCAAGATGGGCATCTCGACGCTGCAAAGCTACCAAGGCGCCCAGATTTTCGAGGCCGTGGGCTTGAACCGCGAACTGGTGGAGCGGTACTTCACGGGCACCCCGTCCCGCATCGAAGGGGTGGGATTGGATGTACTGGCGCGCGAGGCGGCCATGCGGCACGCGCACGCCTTCGAGCCTCTGCGCGAGGACGAGCCTGAGCTGGAGCTGGGCGGCGCCCTGCGGTTCCGCGCCGGCGGCGAACACCACCTGTTGAATCCCTTCACCATCAGCAAGCTCCAGCATGCCGTCCGGCAGGATAGCTACCAGACCTACCGCGAATTCGCCCAGGCGATTGACGACCAGAACCGGCGCCTGTGCACGCTGCGCGGGTTGCTGGATTTCAAGCGTGCGGAGCGCCCGCTGCCGCTGGAGGAGGTCGAGCCCGCCTCGGACATCGTCAAGCGCTTCGTCACCGGAGCCATGTCGTTCGGCTCCATCTCCAAGGAGGCTCACGAGACGCTGGCCATCGCGATGAACCGCATCGGCGGGAAGTCGAACACGGGCGAGGGCGGCGAGGAGGAAGAGCGCTTCTTCGACGAGCGTCGCAGCGCGGTCAAGCAAGTCGCTTCGGGGCGCTTCGGGGTCACCACCAGCTACCTGGTGCACGCCGACGAGCTCCAGATCAAGATCGCACAGGGCGCCAAGCCGGGTGAGGGCGGGCAACTTCCTGGGCACAAAGTGGATGAGATCATTGCCCGCGTGCGGCACTCCATCCCCGGCGTACAACTGATCTCGCCCCCGCCGCACCACGACATCTATTCGATCGAGGATCTGGCCCAACTGATCTACGACCTGAAGAACGTCAACCCGCGGGCCCGCATTTCCGTGAAGCTGGTCTCGGAATCGGGCGTAGGGATCGTGGCGGCCGGGGTGGCCAAGGCTCACGCCGACCTGATTCTGATCAGCGGCCATGACGGGGGCACGGGCGCCTCCCCGCTGACCGCCATCCGCCACTCGGGCACGCCGTGGGAGTTGGGACTGGCCGAAACCCAGCAGGTTCTGGTTCTCAACGACCTGCGCAGCCGCGTGCGACTTCAGGTGGATGGCAAGTTGCAGACCGGCCGTGACGTGGCGATCGCCGCCCTGCTCGGCGCCGAGGAATTCGGCTTCGCTACCGCGCCGCTGGTGGCCATGGGTTGTGTGATGATGCGCAAGTGCCACCTGAACACGTGCCCGGTGGGCATCGCCACGCAAGATCCCGTGCTCCGCAGCCGCTTCCAAGGCCAGCCCGAACACGTCATTCGCTACTTCTTCTTCGTCGCCGAGCAGGTGCGCGAGATCATGGCCCAGCTCGGCTTCAGGACCATGGACGAGATGATCGGGCGGGTAGACCGCCTCCAGATGCGGCGCGCGGAGGAGCACTGGAAGGCCCGGGGCGTGGATCTTTCTGCCATTCTCTACGATCCGCCGGTTCCCTCGCGCGTCGGCCGCCGCTGCCTGCGCGCGCAGGATCACGGCCTGGAACGTGCGCTAGACCACGAGATCATCGAGCGGGCCCGGCCGGCCCTGGAACGGGCTGAGCCGGTGGAGTTCTCCATGGAGATTCGCAACGTGCACCGCTCGGTGGGAGCGATGCTCAGCGGCGAGATCGCGCGCCGCTACGGTTCGCGAGGGCTGCCCGAGGATACGATCCGCATTTGCTTCAGAGGCTCGGCGGGCCAGAGCTTCGGCGCTTTCCTGGCGCCTGGCGTGACGCTGGTTCTGGCCGGTGACGCCAACGATTACATCGGCAAGGGGCTTTCGGGCGGGCGGCTGGTGGTGATGCCGCCGCCGGGCTCGCGCTTCCGGCCCGAAGAAAACATTCTCGTGGGAAATGTTGCACTCTACGGCGCCACCGGCGGCGAGGCTTTCTTCCACGGCATGGCGGGCGAGCGTTTCGCAGTCCGCAACTCGGGCGCAACGGCGGTGGTCGAGGGACTGGGCGATCACGGCTGCGAGTACATGACCCGGGGCCTGGTAGTGGTGCTGGGCCGCACGGGACGCAACTTCGCCGCCGGCATGACCGGAGGGTTGGCTTTCGTGCTGGACGAGACCGGCGAATTCGCCCGCAACCGCTGCAACCGCGCCACGGTGGAACTGGAGCCGCTGGCCGAGCCGGAGGACATCGAGGCCGTGCGGGCGCTGGTCGAGCGCCACCGCCACCTCACCGGCAGCCCGCGCGCCGGCTGGGTCCTGGAGAACTGGGCCGCAGTGCTGCCCCTGTTCGTGAAGGTTTTCCCGCACGACTACCGGCGGGTGCTGGGCCGGGTGCGTCCCGCTGTGACCGCGCCCGTGTTCGCACCCGCGGCGGCCGAGAGCCGGCAGGTGCTGCATGGGTAAGCCAACAGGTTTCCTCGAGTATTCGCGCGAAACGCCCGAGCGGCGGCCGGTGGCCGAGCGCGTGCGCGACTTCTTCGAGATTGAACTGCCTCTCCCCGAGGAGCGCGTGCGCACGCAGGCCGCCCGCTGCATGGACTGTGGCGTGCCGTTTTGCCACACGGGCTGCCCGCTGGAAAACTTCATCCCGGACTGGAACGACCTGGCCTGGCACGGGCGCTGGCCCGAGGCCTGGCGCCTGCTTCAGGCGACCAATAACTTTCCCGAGATCACCGGCCGCATCTGCCCGGCTCCGTGCGAAGCTTCCTGCGTGCTCGGCATCAACCAGCCGCCAGTCACCATCAAGCAGATCGAAAAGATCATCGCCGAGCGTGCATGGCGCGAGCACTGGGTGCGGCCGCACCCCCCCGCGACGCGCACGGGCAAGCGCGTAGCCGTGGTGGGCTCCGGCCCCGCGGGACTGGCCGCCGCGCAGCAGCTCAACCGCGCGGGCCACCTGGTCACCGTGTTCGAGAAGGCCGACCGCATCGGCGGCCTGCTGCGCTACGGCATCCCCGATTTCAAGTTGGAAAAGCACATCGTCGACCGCCGGCTGGAACAGCTCGCAGCCGAGGGCGTGGTGTTCCAGACCCGGGCTTGCGTGGGGGCCAATGTGCCAATCGAAGATTTGCGGCGCCAGTTCGACGCCACCCTGCTGGCAGGCGGGGCGGAGCAGCCCCGCGACCTCCAGGTGCCAGGCCGGAAGCTACGCGGCGTGCACTTCGCCATGGAATTCCTTACGCAGCAAAACCGGCGCAACGCAGGCGACTGGATCGAGCCGGAGCGGGAGATCCTAGCCACTGGCAAGCGCGTGGTGATCATCGGCGGCGGGGACACGGGCGCTGACTGCCTGGGCACCTGCCACCGCCAACAGGCAGCCTCCGTGCACCAGTTGGAAATCATGCCCGAGCCGCCGCGCGAGCGCGCCCCGGAGACGCCCTGGCCGCTGTGGCCGCGCCAGTTGCGAGTGGAGAGTTCGCACGAAGAAGGCGGTGTGCGCCTGTGGTCAGTGGCCACGCTCGAGTTGTTGGGTGACGATCGCGGGCGCGTGCGCGCCCTGCGCGCCATCCGAGTCGGCCCGCCGCCCTTGTTCACGCCTGTACCGGGAAGCGAGTTCCTGCTGGAGGCCGACCTGGTTCTGCTGGCCATGGGCTTCACAGGGCCCGTGCGCAGCGGTCTGATCGAGCAGCTCGGCCTGGAGCTGGACGTGCGCGGCAACGTGAAGACGGACCACCAATTCATGACCTCTGTTGCCGGGGTGTTCGCGGCGGGCGACATGCGGCGTGGCCAGTCGCTGGTGGTCTGGGCCATTCGCGAAGGCCGGCAAGCCGCGCGCGCCGTGGACCGGTGGCTGCGGAGCCGGTCCTGAAGGCGTCAGTGAATGATCCCCTTGCGCACCGCGTAGAGCACGATTTCCGCCGTGTTGTGCAGGTTGAGCTTCTGCATGATGTGGGTGCGGTGCGTTTCCACCGTGTACGGGCTGAGGTTGAGCAGCGCGGCGACTTCCTTGTTGCTCTTGCCCTCGGCCAGCAACTGGAGAATTTCCTTTTCCCGCTCGGTGAGCAGCTCGTAAGAATCTTTCAGCCCGCGCTGCTGAAGATAGCGCATGTAGTCCTCCAGCAGTTTCTCGGAGATGGCCGGGCTGAAGAAGGGCTTGCCCTGTGCGGCCACCTGCACGGCGCGCACCAGGTCTTCCTCGGCGGAATCCTTGAGCAGGTAGCCTTTGGCCCCGGCCGAGAGGGCCCGCAGCAGGTAGGATTCGTCCGAGTGCACGCTGAGGATGATCACATTGACCTGCGGGTTCTGCTTGACGATCTGGGCGGTGGCCTCGATGCCATTGAGCTGGGGCATGCCGATATCCATCACCACCACGTGCGGCTTCAGCTCGGTGGCCATGCGCACGGCTTCGCGGCCGTCGGCGGCCTCGCCTACGATCTCCATGCCCGGCGCGCGCTCCAACAGGAAGCGCAGGCCCTTGCGCACCACCGCGTGGTCGTCAGCCAGCAGAACCCGGATCGCGCTCATGGGATGACTCCTCGCCCCCCAGGGGCACTTCCGCGGTCAGCAACGTGCCGCGGCCGGGCTGGGAAAGGATGTGGAGCCGGCCGCCCAGCTCGCGCACGCGTTCCTGGATGCCGAGCAAGCCGAGCCCGCGGCCGGAAGCGTCGGCGGGATCGAAGCCTACCCCATCATCCTGGATGGTGACGATCACCGAGTCCCGCCGCCCGTGCACGGTCACGCGAATCTGGCTGGCGCGGGCGTGGCGCGCGCAGTTGGTGAGGGCTTCCTGGATGACACGGTAGATGCAGGTGCGCTGGCGCTCCGGCAGCTTGTCGAGCTCGCCATCCAAGTCTACCGTGACCGGCACCCTGTAGCGCCGCGAGAACTCGCGCGCTTGCCACTGCACCGCGGGGGGCAGGCCGAGATCGTCGAGCATGGAAGGCCGCAGGCCCATGGCCAGATCGCGCACCGTGCGCAGGGCGTTTTCCGAGAGCCGGCGCGCATCCTCCAGCCGTTCGCGAAACTCCGCCTCGGGCGCCTCGCGCAACTGCTCCAGATTGTGCAATTCCATGCGCAGGGCAGTGAGCATCTGGCCGACCTCGTCGTGCAGTTCGCGCGAGATGGACTTGCGTTCTTCCTCCTGCGCGCGCACCAACTGCTGGGAGAGCCGTCGCAGCTCCTGCTCGGCGCGCTCGGCCCGCCTCCACTCCCGCTCGGTCCGCCGCTCGAGACCGTAGATGCGGCGGATGCTGACCACGGAGACGATCGCGCCCAGCAGCAGGGTCGCAGCCAGCATCCTGGCCAGTTGCCGTGGCAGCTCGGCGTGCTTGTGTTCGATCTGGCGCCGCTGCCGCTCCAGGCTGGCATCGTTGAGCTTGCGCAGTTCCCGCGCCAGCTCGAGCACCGCGTTGCGCCTGGGCAGCACCTGCTGGCGGAGAAAAAGCGCGCTGAAGGCCAGCTTCTGGCGGGGTGTCCACTCGAACAGGGGGTCGAGCGAATCCCAGTAGCGATCCAGTTCCTCGCGCAGGCGCCCGAGTTTAGGGGCGTCCTCGGGGTCGAGCATGCCTCGCAGCTCTTCGAGTCCCTGCGCCATCGAGGTACGAACTTGCACGAGCTGGTCGCGGTACATGCCGGCGGTCAGGTGCGAGGGATCGAGCAGGAAGTCGCGCACCAACACGCCGGAAAGATGTACCTCCGTGCGCAGCTCGTTGAGGGTGCGCGCGCTGCGCTGGTAGTGGTCGTAGAGGGACCAGATTTCGCCGTAGATCTGGCTAGTGGTGCGCAGCATGGCCAGGCCGGAAAGGGTGATCAGCACCAAGAGGGTGCCGAAGCCGATGGCCAGGACAGGACCGGTGCGATTCTTCATGCGCGTGCTCCGCGGCTACCCTCATTTTCGCGCCTGGCTCCCCGGAAACGGGGATGGCCCAGCGCAGCCTTGCCCGCTATGCTTGGGGTGTGCTGGCGGTGTTCTCCGACCTGGACGGCACGCTGCTGGACACGGCTCGCTACGACTTCACCCCGGCGCTGCCCGCCCTGGCGGCCTTGCGACGGCACGGTTTCCCGCTGGTGCTGGTCAGCAGCAAGACCCGTGCGGAGATGGAGTACTGGCGCCGACGGCTGGAGAACGCGGACCCGTTCGTGGTGGAAAACGGGGGTGCGGTCTGTGCGCCTCGCGGCTATTTTCCTTTCCGGCTCGCGGGCGGCGTCGACAAGGCGGGCTACGAAACGATCGAGCTGGGCCGACCCTACGCCGAGCTGGTAGCGGCACTGGAAGAAGCGGCGGCAGAAACGGGCACGCCCGTGCTCGGCTTCCACTGCATGACCGCGGGCCAGATCCAGCGCCGCACCGGGTTGCCGCTGGCGCTGGCGCGGCTGGCCAAACAACGCGAATACGACGAAGCCTTCGAGGTTCGCGCGTGGGCGTCGGCGGAAGCGCTGCTGCGCGCTCTGGAGCGGCGCGGGCTGCACTGGACGCGTGGCGGTCGCTTTTATCATGTGACGGGCGACAACGACAAGGCCAAAGCCGTGGCCATCTTGATCGAGGCATTCCGGCGTACACAGGGCCACGTCCGCACGCTCGGTTTGGGCGACGCCTGGAACGACC
>JBMFPL010000136.1:0-8556 GCA_049969115.1 Bryobacteraceae bacterium
CGAGGTGATGGGCACTTCCCAGACCGGCAACTGGGGCCACAAGTCCTGCCACATTTCCTGGGAGACCTGGCGGTGCAGCCGGCTGACGGCGTTGCGCCACGCCGAGGTCTTGATGGCCAGGATCGCCATGGTGAACGGCTCGTGCGGGTCAGCCGGGTTGCGACGCCCGAGCGCCATCAGTTGATCGAAGCTGATGCCTACTTCCCGGCAGTAGCTCTGGAAGTACTCGTGCATCACGCCGGGATCGAAAATGTCAATCCCGGCAGGCACGGACGTGTGGGTGGTGAAAACGTTGTTGGCCCGGGTGGCCTCCAGGGCTTCCTCGAAGCTCAGCCCATGCTCGCGCACCAGCAGCCGGATCCTCTCCAGCGCGAGGAAGGCCGAGTGCCCTTCGTTCATGTGGAAGACGGTCGGCTCCAGCTCGAGCGCTTTGAGGGCGCGCAGCCCCCCGATGCCCAGCACCATCTCCTGCTGGATGCGCATGCGGTCGTCATAAAGGCGCGCGGTGATTTCGCGATGCTCGGGCCGCTCGTTTTCGGGGACGTTGGTATCGAGTAGGTAGAGCTTGACGCGCCCGACGCTGGCCTGCCAGAGCTTGACGTGCACCGGCCCGCCGGGTAGCTCCACCTGCACGCGCAACTCCTGGCCGTCGCGTGTCACCGGCTCGATGGGCAACTGGTAGAAGTCGGCCACCGGAAACTTTTCCTGCTGCCAGCCGTCGGGATTCAGGTACTGCTGGAAGTAGCCCGTCTGGTAGAGCAAGCCCACCCCTACCAGCGGCACCCCCGCGTCGCTGCACGATTTCAGAAAATCGCCCGAGAGCACTCCCAGTCCGCCCGAGTAAATCGCCAGGCATTCGCTCAGCCCGTATTCCATGGAGAAGTAAGCGATCAACTCCGGCCCGCGCGTCGGCTCGCTGCGGTGGACGTAGGCGTCGTAGCGCTCGCAAGCTCGCCGGTACAGCGCCAGGTACCGCGGGTCCGCTGCAAGCCGCTCCAGCGTGGCCTGGGGAACGCGACCCAGCATCGCCACCGGGTTGTGGCCGGTCTGCCGCCAGAGCTCGGCATCGAGCCGGCGGAACAGTTGCCGGATGGTAGGCTCCCAGGTCCAAACAAAGTTGTAGGCCAGCTCGGACATGCGCGCCAGCGGCGGCGGAAGCGCGGGGCGCACCAGGAACTCTTTGATCGGTTGAACCTGGAATCCCATCTCGAAGGTCGCAGTTCTGCTTCCAAGATAGCAGAGCCTCGCGCCCCGCGGCCGCGCAGGGGAACTATCATGGAAGCGGGACAAAAGATGCCGACGCTGGGGGAAGTGCTGGCCAGTCACGTCCGGCCGGCCGATTTGTGGCAGCCGCTGGACGAGCGGCGGATCCGTTGCGTGGCCTGCGGGCACCGCTGCCCGATCTTCGAAGGCCACGCGGGTGTCTGCAAGGTCCGCTTCAATCGCGGGGGCACGCTCTACGCGCCTTGGGGCTACGTCGCGGGCGCTCATTGCGACCCCATCGAGAAAAAACCCTTCTTCCACGTGTTGCCCGGCTCGCTGGCTTTCAGCTTCGGCATGCTGGGTTGCGACCTGCACTGCCCGTACTGCCAGAACTGGGTGACTTCGCAGGCGCTGCGCGATCCGGAGGCCGGCTCGTCGCTGTGGGCAACCACACCGGAGCAACTCGTGCGGCAAGCCACCGCGCTCGGCGCCAGCTCCATCGTTAGCACTTACAACGAACCGCTCATCACGGCGGAGTGGGCGGTGGCCATCTTCAAGCAGGCGCGCCCGGCGGGGTTGCTGACCGGTTTCGTATCCAACGGGAATGCCACCCCGGAGGCCCTCGAATACCTCCGCCCCTGGCTGGACCTGTTCAAGGTGGACCTGAAAAGCTTCCGCGACCGGAATTACAGGGCGCTCGGCGGTCGGCTGGCCCCGATCCAGGACAGTATCGAGCGCATTCACCGGATGGGATTCTGGCTGGAAGTGGTCACTCTGGTGGTGCCCGGCTTCAACGACTCGGACGAGGAGCTGCGCGACATCGCCAATTTTCTGGCCCGGCTCTCGCCCGACATTCCCTGGCACGTGACCGCCTTCCATCCCGATTACAAGATGACCGGCGCCGGCGCCACCCCGCGGGAAACTCTGATCGGCGCCGCGCGCATCGGCCGCGAGGCGGGCCTCAACTACGTCTACGCCGGGAACCTGCCCGGGCGGGTGGGGAATCTGGAGGACACACACTGCGCCGGCTGCGGCCGGGCCTTGATCCGTCGCATCGGCTACCGGATTCTGGAATACCGCCTCACGGAGGAAGGCCGGTGCCCCGATTGCGGCCGCGCGCTCCCCGGGCGCTGGACGGGCGCGAAGCCGGGGACCGCCGTCTTTCATCCTGCCGCCGCCCGGGGCGAACCCTGAGACACGCTCGCTATAATGAACCCTCCATGTCTGCGGTCAGCCGCCGCGCTGTGATTCTCGGCGCGCTCGCGCTGGCGGGCGGTTCGTGTGGCCGCCGCGCGCCCATCCTTGCGGTAGGAACGGGTAGCCGCAGGCGCGAGGTTATCGCCGAGCTGGTGGCCCAGTGGCTGGAACGCAAGCTGGGATCTCAGATCAGGTGCGAAACGGGTCTGGGTGGGGGCCTGGCCGCCCACGACGCTCTGCTCAACGGCCGCGTGGACGTTTATCCGGAATGCAGCGGCTTCGCGCTCACCGCCATTCTCAAGCGGCCTCCGGACCCGCGGCCCGAGGTCGTGCTCGAACGGGTGCGGTTGGAATACGAAAACCGCTACCGCCTCCGCTGGCTGGATCCGCTGGGATTCGAAGACGGCTTCGTCATGGTGGTGCGCCGCCAGGTAGCGCGGTCAGAGGAGTTGAAAACCCTCAGCGCAGCCGCCCTTCGCGAGGAGGGCTGGCAGTTGGGCGCCACCGGCGAATTCCTCACCCGGCCCGACGGGATGGCCGCTTTGATGAAAGCGTATCCTCTGCGCTTGCGCAGCGGGCCGTCCACGCTGGCTCCGGAAGCCGCCTACCAGGCTCTCCGCGAGGGCAAGCTCAGCATGGTTGCGGGACAGGCCGCTGACGGGGAATTGCTCGACGAGGAGTTCGTCGCTCTGGAAGACGACCACCAGGCGTTGCCGCCCAACCAGGCTGTTTTGGTGGTGCGAGAACAGGCGCTCGCCTCGCATGCCGGCCTGTATGAGGCGCTCTCAGCTCTCTCCGGCCGCATCTCGCAGCAGACCGCCCGGGAGCTCAATGCCGCGGTCCTGAAGGGACGATCCCCGGTGGCAGTGGCGACCGCCTTTCTGCGCCAGAGGTTGTGAGTCGCGTCGGGGCCGCAGGGGGCGCAACACTTACAATATGGGCATGGCGCGCGCAGTCGCGGTTGTTGTGCTGGCGCTGGTCGCCGGCGCGGGTTGCTCCCGGCAAGCCACCACCCTGGATGAATTCAACACGCGCACGGTGATCCTCCCCGGAGGCCAGAGGATTCGCGTGGAAGTGATGACGCATCCCACCGACATGATGCGTGGCATGATGTTCCGCGACTACCTGGGCCCCGACCGCGGCATGCTGTTCATTCACGGCAGCCCCGGCAATTATCCCTACTGGATGTACCAGGTGCGCATCCCGCTGGACATCATCTGGTTGGATGAACACCGCAGGATCGTCGAGATCCAGCCCGACACGCCGCCCTGCCTGAAGAAAGCCAGCGAATGTCCCAGCTATGGCGGCAATCAGAAGGCGCTGTTCGTGCTGGAACTGGCGGGTGGCATGGCCGCCAAGTACGGCCTGAAGATCGGCGACCAGCTTACGTTTTGAAGGGGCGAGGGGTGTATGACCGAGACTCAATTGCGCCAGCTTCTGGAGGCGGTCCGGGCGGGCGCGCTCGAGGTGGACCAGGCGCTGGAACGGCTGCGTCATTTGCCTTTCGAAGACTTGGGCTTCGCCAAGGTGGATCACCACCGCGCCCTGCGGCACGGCATGCCGGAGGTGGTCTTCGGGCTGGGCAAGACCCCGGAGGAAATCGCGGCCATCGCGGCGCGCTTGATCGATCGTTCACCCAACGTGCTCATCACCCGGGCCGATGAAGCGGCGGCGGCTCGCCTGCGCCAGCTCTGCCCGGAAGCGGAATATTTCCCGCGCTCCCGCGCGGTGCGGGTGTGGAGGGACCGCACCGAATACGGCAAGGGCGTGATCGCGGTGGTTTCGGCCGGAACCAGCGACATGCCGGTGGCCGAAGAGGCCCTGGTGACCGCTGAAGTCATGGGTAACCGCGTGGACGCGATTCACGACGTGGGTGTGGCCGGCATTCACCGCCTGGTCAGCAACCGCGAGCGCCTGGCGCAGGCGCGAGTCATCATCGTTTGCGCGGGCATGGAGGGCGCTCTGCCCAGCGTGGTGGGAGGCATGACCGGCTGCCCGGTGATCGCCGTGCCCACCAGCGTGGGCTATGGCGCGAGTTTCCGCGGGCTGGCGGCTTTGCTCAGCATGTTGAACAGTTGCGCCAGCAACGTGGCCGTGGTCAATATTGACAACGGATTCGGCGCAGCTTACGTGGCCAGCCTCATCAACCGTTTGTAGGGCTCAGGCCGAACCGGCCACCAGCGCCTGGGTTTCGGCCTGCTCGGCCGTCATCCAGACCCCGAACAGCGGCTTTGGATCGCCGCGTCCCCAGCGATTGACTTTCCAGCGCGCCTGGACGAATTGCACTTGGGGATGTTCGGCCAGATCGAGCAGAAAGCGGTACACGCCGCAGTAGAACTTCTGGGGAAGCGTCATCAGCGGACGCGCTCCCCAGTCCCTGCCATCGGCCGAACCCCAGATGCTGACCTCCAGGCTCTCCTGCTCGATGATCCGGGTGATGCCCAGCGTGAGCAGCAACAGCCTGCCCTGCGCAGGGCCAAGGGGGATGGCGGGGCCGGCGCCGTCCTCGCGGACGGTACTTTCGGGGATCAGAAACGTGGGCAGCATGGCGGGCAAGCCTCGCGCCCGGGAATCTTCCCGGTTCTCGAAATCAGTTTCGCATATTCGCGGCGCATCGCGGAAACTCACGCGCGCATTACCATGGAATACATGTCGGCTCGACCGTCAATTCTTCTCCTTTTTCTGCTGCCCCTGCCAGCAGCGCCCCAGGGACGCGACTACGTCCGCGCCCACTACACCAAGTACGAGTACTCGATCCCCATGCGGGACGGGGTGCGGCTGCTCACCTCCGTCTACGTTCCCAAGGACCACTCCCGCACTTACCCGATCCTCATGATGCGGACGCCTTACAGCGTGGCTCCCTACGGCGCGGACCAGTATCGCGACCGGCTGGGGCCTTCCGAGCGGCTGGCTTGCGAGGGCTACATCTTCGTTTACCAGGACGTCCGCGGCCGCCATATGTCGGAAGGAGAATTTGTCAATGCCCGCCCGCACAAGCCGGTCAAAAGCGGCCCGCAGGACACCGACGAGAGCACCGATACTTACGACACCATCGAGTGGCTGCTTAAACACGTTCCCCATCACAACGGCCGCGTGGGCATGTGGGGTATCTCCTATCCCGGCTTCTACGCGGCAGCCGGAATGATTGACGCCCACCCGGCGCTCAAAGCAGTCTCTCCCCAGGCCCCCATCGCGGACTGGTTCATCGGCGACGATTTCCATCACAACGGGGCCTTCTTTTTGCCGCATGCCTTCGGCTTTTTGGCCATCTTCGGCAGGCCGCGCACTGGCCCCACGACCCGCGGCGGCCAGCCCTTCGAATACGGAACGCCGGACGGTTACAAGTTCTACCTCGAGCTGGGACCGCTGGCCAACGCCAACGCGCGCTACTTCCACAACCAGATTCCTTTCTGGAACGAGGTGATGGAGCACGGCACTTACGACGAGTTCTGGAAGGCACGCAACTTGCGGCCGCACCTAAAAAACATCCGGCCCGCGGTCATGACCGTGGGCGGTTGGTTCGACGCCGAGGATCTGTTCGGCGCGCTCAAGGTCTACGAGTCGGTGGAAAAGCAAAGCCCGGGCGCCTGGAACGTCCTCGTCATGGGCCCCTGGTCTCACGGCGGCTGGAGCCGCTCGGACGGCGCCAGTCTGGGCCCGGTCTCTTTCGGTTCGAAGACCGCGGAGTTCTACCGCGAAAACATGGAAGCCGTCTTCTTCCATGCCTGGCTCAAACAGGGGACGGCGCCGGAGTTGCCCGAAGCTTACGTCTTCGAGACTGGGACCAACCAGTGGCGTCGCTACGACGCTTGGCCGCCGCGCGGGACGACGGACAGGCCGCTGTATCTGTGCGAGGCAGGGCAGGTGAGCTTCCAGCCTTGCCGCTCGGAAGGCTTCGACGAGTACCTCAGCGATCCCGCCCGGCCGGTGCCCTTCATCAATACGATCGCCATCGGCATGACCAGCGATTACATGATCCAGGACCAGCGCTTCGCTGCCACGCGCCCGGATGTCCTCGTCTATCAGAGCCAGCCGCTCGATGAAGACTTCACCGCCGCCGGCCCGGTCACAGCCTCGCTGTGGGTTTCCACCACCGGCACGGATTCGGACTGGATCGTCAAGCTAATTGACGTCTACCCCGACGACTTCCCCGACCCCGAGCCCAACCCGGCCAGCATCCGCATGGGAGGCTACCAGCAACTGGTGCGGGGCGAACCCATGCGCGGCAAGTTCCGCAACAGCTTCGAAGAGCCCGAGCCCTTCGAGCCCGGCAAACCGGCCCGCGTGGAATTCACCATGCCCGACATCAATCACACTTTCCGCCGCGGCCACCGCATCATGGTGCAGATCCAGAGCACGTGGTTCCCGCTGGTGGACCGCAATCCCCAGAAATTTGTGGACATCTACCATGCGCGGCCGGAGGATTTCCAGCGCGCTACCCAGCGCGTCTACTGTGGCGGTCGGCTCGCTTCGCTGGTGCGCGTGCGCGTGCTCCCGCGGTGAGGCTCGGGTCTGCGGCAGGCTAGAATCGTAGCTTGGCCATGCCCGGCGATGCCAGAAGAGGCCTGTGGGAACAGCGTTGGAACCCATTGCGCCAGGAGTGGGTGGTGCTGGCTGCACACCGGCAGGACCGTCCCTGGAGCGGCGAAGTGGTCGAGCATCCTGGCGAGGGGCTGCCCGAGTACGTGCCCGATTGCTACCTGTGTCCCGGCAACCGGCGGGTGAGCGGCGCGGTCAATCCGCCCTACACGGGCATCTTCGTGTTCGACAACGATCACCCCAGCCTGGCCCCTGAGGCTCCTGCCGACTTGGACCGGCCCGCCGGCATTTACCGCAACCGCCCGGCCCGCGGCGTTTGCCGCGTCATCTGTTATAGCCCCAGGCACAACCTCAGTCCCGCGCAGCTTTCTCAACGCGAAATCGAAAACTTGATCGGCGTCTGGCGCGAACAGTACCGCGAGCTGGGCGCCCGCCCGGAAATCAACTGCGTCCTGATTTTCGAGAACCGCGGAGAAGTAGTGGGCGTTTCCAACCCGCACCCGCACGGCCAGATTTACGCCACGAATTTCATCTTCAAAGTTCTGGAAACCGAGCTGCACTCCTGCCACGAACATTACTCGGCCATCGGGCGCCCGCTGTTTCAGGACATTCTGGAGGCGGAGCGCGAGGACGGCAGGCGCATCCTGTTCGAGAACCAGAGCGCCATCGTCTTCGTGCCTTACTTCGCCCGCTACCCTTACGAAACTTTTGTCGCTCCCAAACAAACCCGTCCTTCCCTCGAAGAAGTTTCCGACAGCGAGGCGGCCGATCTGGCCGAGGCCCTGCGCTGGATTCTGATCCGCTACGACAACCTCTGGCGCATGCCGTTTCCTTACGTGATGCCGCTGCACCAGGCGCCCACCGACGGCGGCGACTACCGCTGGTTCCACCTCCACATCGAGTTCCTGCCCCCGCTGCGCAAGCCCAACCTGCTCAAGTACCTGGCGGGGGCAGAGATCGGCGGCGGCAACTACATGCTGGACGCTGCGCCCGAGGCGACGGCCCGCGAGCTGCGCCAGTTGCCCGGCGTGCACTATCGCGAGGCCGCGCACCATGAGTGAGGCCGCCACCCTGCTCGACGCCATCCGTCGCCTGCACGAGCGCTTGCGCCGGCGCATCCTGGAAGCCTGTGAGCAGGCAGCGATGGAGGATCTGGGCGCGGTCGCCGGCGACGAGGAGGGCGACACCATTTACGCCGTGGATCGCATCGGCGAGGGGGCGCTGCTCGAGTTGATCGAGCAGGAGCTGGCCGATCATTTACCCGTGGTAGTCATCGCCGAAGGCTTGCCGGGCGGGGCGCTCACGTTGCCCCAGGGAGCGGCAGAAGCGAGCGCGCGCTGGCGCATCATCGTGGATCCCATTGACGGGACGCGCGGCCTCATGTATCAGAAACGGAGCGCGTGGATCCTGACCGGCGCGGCGAGGAACCGCGGCCCGGCAACCACGCTGGCCGATATCGAGCTGGCGGTGCAGACGGAGATCCCGCTGTTGAAACAACATCTGGCCGATATGTTGTGGGCGGCGCGCAGCGCAGGCGCCCGCGGCGAGCGCTGGAACCGCCTCACCGGCGAGCGCGCGCCCCTGCTGCCGCGGCCCTCGCGCGCGGCCTCCATCGCT
>JBMFPL010000137.1:0-8509 GCA_049969115.1 Bryobacteraceae bacterium
CGCCAGGCGCGCCAGCTCCATGTACAACTGCTCGGGATGGCCACGGCGCGTATAATAAATGTGCCGCAAAGGCGCCAGCGCCGAGTTGATGGCGTGCAGGAACCAGAAGGAGGCAACTTCCTGCGCCGAGTAACCTGCGGAAAAACCGGGCCGCTGCCGGGCCACGCCCGCCAGGGCTGCGCTCTTGACTTCCAGGATCTCGACCAGACGCTTCAAAAGCAACATCAGGCGCTCGCTGGCTGTGATGTCCACGCATGGGGGAATGTAGTCGGGGTCGAGCACGAAATGCCCGGCGCCATCGCGCATGACCCGGGCCACCGGCAGCGTCACCCAATCTTCCAGCGGCTCGGTATCTACCATCACGCAAATGTTCTTGCGGCCCAGCCGCACAGTCTTCTCGTCGCGGCCCGTGTTCTCGTCCGGCAGCAGCCGCGCTTCCGCCAGGTAACGCACCGGTTCACCGTTCTGTTGTTCGATGGGAAGGCAGTTCAGGCGGTCCGGGCGGCGCGGCGGCACCGCGAGCATCACCGTGAGCCGTTCGCGGGTGGGAGGAAACAAGTCCGCGATGTTGCGAGCGGGCGGCAGCGGGTCGCTGTCGGGCATATCGAAGACCAGGCCGTCAGGAAAGATCCCCCGCGCGTGGACCACGGAAACGGTTCCGTTGAGCAACGCCTCGGCATCCAGGCGGCAGCCGCCCAGCCCCCAAGGCTCGTACCATAACGCAGAGGTGGCGAAATGGATGGAGTCCTCGAAGTACCGGCTCTGGGCCTGGAAATGGTGCGGCTCCAGGTACATACCCTCGGACCACACCACCCGCGACAGACTTTTCATCGTTCACCGCCGAAAGCCGGCAGCGGGCTTGCCAGTTCCGCCCTCCGCCGCAAGCTTAGCACAGTAGGAGCAATTATAATCACGCCCCGTCGCACCCGGCAGGGGAACCCGGCGCCAAGACCGGGCGCACTCGCGCGCGTGGACAAAAGCATGCGTGCCGCAGCGCGCCAGGCCGAACAGGCGCGGGGTGCGATGGGCACGTGGCGCAGAGGCTGGTGCTGCCACTTTGACCAGGAACCAGACCCGGGCGCCACGAGCGCATGGAACCAAGGCCCGTGCGCCCGCTTCGGAGGCTGGCGCATGCGCCTCCGGGCGGCGCTGCGATATACTCGTAGTGCGCTCGGAGATGCCCGAAGCACAATCCGCATGCTTCCGTGCGCCAAACAATCCCCAAAACGGTAGGAAGGTTGTCAGGCATGGCCGAAAGCCCTAATCTGAATCGTCGCGATTTTGTGAAGGCGGCAGGCGTGGCGGCGGCCGCCGTCACTCGCCTGGAAGGCGCCCCCGCCATCCAGACCGTCAAAGCCGCTAACAACGTGGTGCAGTACGGCGTCATCGGCACGGGCGGGCGCGGGCAGTATCTGATCCGCCACATGAACACGCTCGATGGGTGCCGCTGCGTAGCCGTTTGCGACATCTACCAACCCAACCTGGAGGCCGCCATCAAGGCCTCGCGGGACAAACCCAAGGGGTACCTCGATTATCGCGAGTTGCTGGCGCGCACCGACGTGGACGCGGTCATCATCGCCGTCCCGCTCTATCTGCACTTCCCCATCACGCGGGACGCGCTGCTGGCGGGCAAACACGTGTTCTGCGAAAAGAGCCTAGTCTTCAAACCGGAGGAAGTGCATGCCATGCGCGCGCTGGTCAAAGAGCACCCGAAGCAGGTCCTGCAAGTCGGCTTGCAGCGGCGGTACTCCAAATTTTACCAGACCGCCAAGCAGATGATTGACAAGGGCATGCTTGGCAAAGTCACCCATATCTATGCGCAATGGCACCGCAATCCTGGCTGGCGCATGCGGCCCGCGCCCGATCCCAAGCGGCAGCGCGAGTGGAACTGGCGCTTGTTCCGCGAGTTCTCCGGCGGGCTGACGGCCGAGCTTGGCTCGCATCAGATTGATGTCGCCAGTTGGATGTTCGGCGCCGAGCCGGAATTCGTGGTCGGCGTGGGCAGCCTGGACACCATGAAGGATGGCCGCGACGTTTACGACAACATCCAGCTCATCTTCAACTACCCGGGCGGCCGCAAGCTGATGTACAGCTCGATCAGCACCAACAAGCACCTTCCCCTGTTCCAGGGCACGCGCACCGAGTTCGGGGAAGTGATCATGGGGACCGAGGGCACCATCGAGATCACAGTGGGCACCGACGAAGAGCCGGCCATCGGCTTGTGGTATTACGAGCCCGGCCCGCCCAAAGTCGAGAAGGCCGCTGGCGTCAAGGAAAAGCCGGTGATCGCGGGTGCCACGCTGGCCAGCACGGGCAAGGGCCAGATCGGCTTGCCGCTGCTGTTCGAGCGCGACACCATCACGGGCAAGGAGTCCTTCCTGGCGCGCGAGCTCAAGTACGCCCGCCTGTGGCTGTACAAGCGCGGCATCATGGTGCCGGAGGAGGACCGCAACCCGGTGGATGTCGAAATGGACGAGTTCTTCGAGTGCTGCCGCACCGGCGCGCGGCCCAAGGCGGATGTCAACGTGGGCCTGGCCGACTCGACCGCCGTGATTCTTGCCAACCTAGCGATGGACGAGGGCCGGCGCGTGTACTTCCACGAGATCGAGAAGATGGGGCGCGCGCCCGAGCAACCGAAAGCCAAGCGAGCGTGACAGGCGCCGGGCCCGGCGGCACCCGGACCAGGAGCCGCCATGGATAACCGGGAAATCGCACGCCTGCTGGCGGAAACCGCCGACTTGATGGAAATCGCGGGCGAGGACGCATTCCGCGTCCGCAGCTTCCGCAACGGCGCCGCCGCGGTCGAGAATTACCCGGAAAACCTCTGCGAGTTGGTGGCGCAGAACCCGCGGCGGCTCACCGAAATCCCGGGCATCGGCAAAAGCCTGGCGGCGGCGATCGAGGAAATCTGCCGCCGCGGCTCGTTCGAGCGGCGCGATCTGCTGCTGGCCAAGTACCCTCCCACCGCGCTCGAGCTGCTGAAGATCCAGGGACTGGGTCCCAAAACCATCGCACTGCTCTGGGAACACTACCGCGTCAGCACGGTGGACGATCTGGAGCGCCTCTGCAAAGAGCACAAGCTGCGCGTGCTGCCCCGCATGGGGCCCAAGCTCGAGGAGAAGGTCCTCCGCTCGATCACGCACTACCGCCAGAGCGCCGGGCGTTTCCTGCTCAATTTCGCCGATCAGACGTGCCGGCAGATCATCGAATATCTTTCCGCTGTCGAAGACATCGAACACATCACGCCCGCGGGCAGCCTGCGCCGTGGCAAGGAGACGGTAGGCGACCTCGATATTCTGGTCACCGGCCCCAACGCCCCTGTCGCCCTGGAACGGTTTACCCAATATCCGGAAGTGGTCGAGTTGCTCGGCCACGGCGCCAACAAGGCGAGCGCCAGGATCGGCCCGCAAGCCATCCAGGTGGACGTGCGCGCCTTGCCTTCCGAGAGTTACGGGGCCGCGTTGCAGTATTTCACGGGCAGCAAGGAACACAACATCGCCTTGCGCAACCGCGCTCTGAAAATGGGGTATTCGCTCAGCGAGTACGGCCTGTTCACGCTCGAGGACCAGCGCCGGGTGGCGAGCCGGACCGAGGAGGAGATCTACCAGCGGCTCGGCCTAGCCTGGATACCACCCGAGTTGCGCGAGAACCAGGGAGAAATCGAAGCGGCGGCCGAGGGCCGTCTTCCCCGCCTCGTCGAGTTCGATCAGGTTCGCGGCGACCTGCACGTTCACACCAACGAAAGCGACGGGCGCGCGACGCTGGAAGAAATGGCGCAGGCGGCCCGCGCTATGGGCTACTCTTACCTCGCCATAACCGACCATTCCAAAGCGCTGGCCATGGCCAACGGCCTCGACGAAGCCCGCGTGGTAGCGTTCGCCTGCAAAGTAAGGGAGCTTAATGCGCGTGGCGAGCTGGGCATACGCATCCTGGCCGGCATCGAATGCGACATTCGCCGGGACGGAAGCATGGACCTCTCCGACGACGCCCTGGCCGAGCTGGACATTGTGATCGGCAGCGTCCACAGCTACATGAACCTGGACCCGGCGGAGATGACCGACCGCCTGCTGCGCGCGCTGGAATCGCCTTACTTGAATGTGCTCGGGCATCCCACCGGCCGCCTGCTGCTTGCGCGCGAAGGCTACGCCTATGATTTCGAGCGGGTGGCCGAAGAAGCGGCGCGCCGCAACGTGGCCTTGGAAATCAATGCCAGCCCGGAGCGCCTGGATCTCTACGACTCCCGGCTCCGGGTGGCCAAAGCGCGCGGTTGCCGCTTCGTGATCGCTACCGACGCCCACCACCCGCGTCATCTGGAAAACATGCGCTATGGCGTCATGATGGCGCGGCGCGGGTGGCTGGAGCCCTCCGACGTTCTCAATACGCTATCTTGGGAAGAGCTGGCGCGGGCGCTCGCGCGCCGCTGACGCCGGCCCGCTCAAAACCAGTGAACCCTTTTTCCGTTCCGGCTCCAATGCCGCTGGCCGCCACCCTGGAAATCCCCATCGAAAGACGCCGGCTGGGCAACGGCCTCCGGCTGATCCTCTCGGCCCAACCCGGGGCGCCTGTGGTCACCATTTACGTGATCTATGGCGTCGGCGCGCGCGATGAAAAGCCCGGCCGCACGGGCTTTGCTCACCTGTTCGAGCACATGATGTTCCAGGGCTCGGCCAATGCGCCCAAAGGCATGCACTTCCGGCTGGTCGAGTCCAATGGCGGCTCTCTGAACGGCTCCACCCACCCGGACTACACCGACTACTTCGAAGTCCTCCCTTCCAACAAGCTGGCTGTGGGCCTCTGGCTGGAGGCCGACCGCATGCGCGGGCTGGCCATCAGTGAGGAAAACCTCCGTAACCAGAAGGAGGCGGTCAAGCAGGAGCGCCGCCTCTCCTTCGACAACCAGCCCTACAACACGGCGCTGGTGGAGCACTGGCCGCGGCTGGCGTTCCGCAACTGGGCGAGCGCTCACTCGCTGATCGGATCTTACGAGGATCTGGAGGCGGCGACCGTGGAGGACGTGGCTGCCTTTTTCAAGACCTATTACGCGCCCAACAATGCCGTGCTCGTAATCGCCGGTGCGTTCGCCCCAGGGGAGGCGGCAGCCTTGGTGGAAGAATATTTCGGCGACATCGAGCCCCAACCGCAACCACCCCGGCCCGAGCTGAGCGAACCCGAGCAGAGCGAACCTCGCCACGAGGTCTACCGCGATCGGCTGGCGAAGGTTCCCGCGGTCGTCATCGGCTACGACGGTCCCGTGCGGCGCTCGCCCGATTACTACGCGCTCGCCATGTTGGATATCGTGCTCACCGCGGGCGAGAGCTCGCGCTTTTACCAAAACCTGGTCAAGGGGAAGCGCTCCGTCATCCACTACGAGGCCAACCTGGGATGGCCCTTTCAGGGGCCCACCGACTACCTGCATCCTGGCAAGTACGCCATGTTCCTGCTCCACCACCCTGAGTTCTCCGGCGAGCAGATCGTCAGCCACGTGGAGGAAGAAATTGGCCGGATCCAGGATGAGGGCGTGCCGGAAAAGGAGCTGATGCGCGCCCGCGCTTACCTGCGCGCTACGCGATTGCGGCAACTGGAAAGCTCCCGCGCGCGAGCCATGCTGCTGGGACAGTACGAGTTGCTGGACGGCGATCCCGGATTGCTCAACACGGAGCTGAACATCCTTTCGGAGGTCACGCCAGAGCAGATCCGCGAAGCGGCTCGGCATTACCTGGTGCCGAGACGGCGGTCGGTGCTGGAGATCGTGCCCGAACCCTCTCCCGGCGGCGATGCAGCGGAGGACGAGCCCGCATGAAGGACCGTACGCAGCCCCCTTGGACGCCACCGCTGGCGGCTTTCCGCCTGCCTGGCCGCCTCGAAGCCAGACTGGAGAACGGGCTGGAAGTCCTGGCCGTTCACGACGCTCGGCTGCCCATAGTTCACCTCCGGCTCGGCTTTCAGGCCGGATCGAAGTTCGAACCGCCGGAGCTGCGTGGTCTGGCGGAAACCACCGCCGCCTTGCTCACTCAGGGGACGCAGGCGCGGAGCGCCCGGGAGATCGCCGAGCGCGTGGCCGAGCTGGGCGCGACCTTGCGCGCCTGGTCCAACGCCGACTCGCTGGTGATCGAAGGTAGCGTGCTGGCGGAAAACCTTCATCCTTTGCTCGATCTGGTCGCGGACGTGGTCCGCAACGCGAGCTTTCCCCAAGAGGAGGTCAGCCTGCGCAAGCACAACCGCAAGCAGGAACTGCTGGCCCAACGCTCGTTGGCCGAATTCCTGGCGGAGAAAAAAACGGCCGAGCTGGTCTTCGGGGAACACCCGTACGCGCGGCAGGAACCCACGCCGGAGTGCATTGACCGCCTCGACCGGGCTGCGCTGGCTGCGTTTTACGAGGAGCATCTGACGCCGGCGACGGGCGTAGTGGTGCTGGCCGGCGCGCTTCCTTCCTCAGGCGAGCTGTTCGATGAACTCAACCGCAGGCTGGGCGACTGGCCTGCGCGTCCGGTGCCGGAGCGCAAGCCGGTCCAGCCGCCGGCGCCGCGCCGGACCATCGTTTTCATTGACAGGCCGGGCTCCGTGCAGGCCGACTTGCGCATCGCGCGGCTCGCCGTCACCCGCACGCACCCCGACTACTTCCCGCTGCTGGTGGCCAACACGGTGCTGGGCGGAGGCGCCAGCTCGCGGCTGTTCACCAACATTCGCGAAACCCAAGGCTACGCCTACGACGCGCACACCCTTCTGACCGCCTACCAGGAAGCCGGCATCGTGGAGGTGGTGACGCAGATCCGGCACGAAGTGCTGGGGGAGGCGCTGGAAGCGCTCATGCGGGAAATGGAGCGGATGGGGCGCGAGCCGGCCTCGCGAGAAGAGCTAGAAACCGCGCGCAACTACCTGTGCGGCGTCTTCGTCATCCGGCTCGAAACCTTGCAGGGACTGGCTTCGCAGTTGGCGGCCACGCGATTGATGGGGTTGCCCCTGAGTTACCTCGAGGAATATACGCGGCGGGTTCGCACGCCCACCGCGGAGGAAGTTCAGGCCGCTGCCGCGCGTTACCTCTCGCCCGAGCGAGCGGTCATCGTGGTGGTGGGCGATGGCAGCCGCATGGGGAAGGCGCTGGATGGCTGGGGCGAGGTTCGCTACGAGAAAGCGCCATGAAAACGCTGACATCGCGCACGCTCTGCCGCACCAAAATCTTCAGCGTGACCGAGGATCACGTGATCGAGCCGGGCGGCGTGGAGGCCCGCCGGGTAGTCGTTCGGCACGGGCCTTCGGCAGTCATCATCGCGGTGGATTCTCGAAGACGCGTGCTTCTGGTGCGACAGTTCCGCCTGCCCGCGGGCGCTTCAATCTGGGAGTTACCTGCCGGCCGCGTCAATCCCGGCGAGCAGCCGCTGGCGGCTGCTCGGCGGGAACTTCTGGAAGAGACGGGCTACCGTGCGCGGCGCTGGAAGAAGCTGATCGCGTTTTATCCCAGCCCCGGCTACGTCACCGAGCGCATGCATGTCTTCCTGGCGACGAGCCTGCAACGAGGCGAGGCCAAACCGGACGAAGACGAGCGCATCCGGTGCCGCTGGTTCAGCCGGCGCGAGCTGGCAGTGTGGCTGCGCGCAGGCCGCCTGGTTGACGGCAAGACCCTGGTCGGCTTGTTGTTATGGGAAAAGCTCTGGTGCGCGGCGGGCACATGACTTCGCCCGCGGACCGCCGCCCTCCACACTGGCGACCGCGAGCGATGATTCCCCCGCCCTTGAATCCTAGCGCCTCGAACCCGCATCCATGACGACAGAACATGTCATTACCGGGCGGCCTGAGCGGGGCTGGCTGGGATTCCGGCCCAGCGACAAGGCTGCCCGGGTTTGGCTCAGGGGAGCTGGCGGCAGGCGGAAGGCCTCGTCGCCGGGTCGGGTGAGTCGGGAGTGGGCATCGAGGGCCGCAAAAGCGGCCCTTGTCCTCAAGCGTTCTACTTGGGGCCCGGGGTCTTGGGCGCAGCCGCCGGCTTCGCGCTCGGCGTAGCTGGCTTCGGCGCGGCTGTTCCTGAGGCCGGCGCAGTCGCCGAAGGCGAGTTCTTGTCGTAAAGCTCCACGATCGCCTGGGTGATATCAATCGAGTTGGCGGCGTAGAGGACCGGCGTCTGCGGCGAGCTGACGTCAAGGATGAGGGCGAACCCGTTGTCACGCGCGTACTTGTCGATCACCTGCATCAGGCGCCCGCCCAGCTCTTGCAGAATCTTCTGCTGCTCCTGATCGAATTCCGCCTGCGCGTCCTCGGTCTCTCGGTTCAACGCCCGCGTCTTGGCATCAATCTCGCGCATTAGCTTTTGCCGCGCTTCCTCGCTGAGCGTGTTGGCGCCGCGCCGGAGCTGCTCTTGCAGCGCCTGGATCTCGCTCTGCTTCTTTTCCAGCTCCTTGCGTTTGGGATCGAATCTCTCTTGAAGCTCGGCCGCCGCCTTCTGACCGTCCTTGGTGCTGATGATGGCCTGCTGAATGTGGATGATGCCCACCTTGGTCGGTTGCTGCTGGGCTTCCAG
>JBMFPL010000138.1:0-8506 GCA_049969115.1 Bryobacteraceae bacterium
CCGCCAAGCGCACCTCGCGGGCTTGGCCCGGAATGGGCGGATCGGACAAAGCAATTGTATCACAAAATGTTTCATTTATGACCCAGTAGTACTAGGGGCTCGCCAGCGCCCTCCGTCTGGAAATAGCGCTCCAGCCGCTGCCGAACCTCGCGCGCCCTGACCCGGACGATGTTGTCCTCGGCCGCATTGTTGCCCGGGGGCCGCCCGAAAACCTCGCACCCGATCTGCTGCTCCTTGATCTCGGTTTCGCCCAGGAGCGCGCGCTCGCACACGTAGAGCAAGAACTCGCGGAGGACCGGCGCTTTGGCGAAGGCGCTGCTGTCGGCGACGCGGAGGACGAGCTGCCAGCGGGGATCGCAGTGCCTCTCGGGATGAGCGGTCGCACTCACTGGCGTTGTGGAAGCCATAAGCGCCCCTGGCGGTCGAACACCATTTGTATCAGCGCGCTGGACGCTCGCTGCCGATCGCCACCCCTCGGTATGGCTTCACAGTGAAGCCCTCAGTGACGGGGCTTGCGCGCCCGGGCTGCCTTGTCTAAACTGCCATTTCAGGGGTGCTGACCCGATCTCGCGTACCCCGGGCGGCTGGTCTGTTGGCAGCAGGGCAACTCTGCGATTTGATCGCGTGCCCGGGTTGCCAGCCGGCTGGCCGCGACGTTGGTCGTGGCTCCCGTGGGGAGCGACGCGGAAGATCGGCAATTTCGCGAGGAGGCAGTCATGCGACGGGTTCTGATCGCTCTGGTTCTGATCGCGCTGGCGGGCTTGGGGCTCGCGGCATGGGCCCAGCTCGAGCAAGCTACGCTCACGGGCAGGGTGACCGATCCGACAGGGGCGGTGATTCCCAATGTACGAATTGTGGCGCGCAATGTCGAGACCGGCGTGGAGGTGAGCACCCGGACCACCCAGGATGGCATCTATCGAATCCCTTACTTGCATCCGGGGCGCTATGACGTGACGGCGGAGGCCGACGGCTTCAAGAAGAGCCGGGTTGCCGGAGTCATTCTGCGGGTGGGATTGACAGCCACGGTGGATTTCCAGCTCGAAGTGGGTGCGGTCCTGAGCGAGGTGACCGTCTCGGCCACCCCCGTGATGCTCCAGCAGGAGACCGCGGCGGTGGGAGCGGAGATCGGCAGCGAGCAGATGCTCGAACTGCCGCTTCTAGGCCGTAACCCGTACTCGCTGCTGTTGCTTTCCCCCGGCGTGTTGCCTAAGGGTGGGGCTGGCTCGGGTCCCATCGTCAGCGGCGGTCGTTCCAACACCAACGAGATCCTGCTCGATGGCGCCGAGACGCGCAACAGCACTACGCAAGACATCACCTTCACTCCGCCGCTGGAGTCGGTCCAAGAATTCAAGGTCATCACGAACGGTTTCTCGAGCGAGTACGGGCGTTCGGGCGGCGGCGTGCTCACGGCGGCCACCCGGTCCGGCACCAACGAGCTCCACGGCAGCCTCTATGAGTTCCTGCGTAACGACAAGCTGAACGCCAACAGTTGGACCAGTAACCGCCAAGGCCTGAAAAAGAGCCCGCTGCGGCGCAACGAGTATGGATTCACGGTCGGGGGACCTGTCGTGCTGCCCTCCATTTACCAAGGCCGCGATAGGACTTTCTTCTTTTTCAACTGGGAAGCCACGCCGCAGCGCACGCCCGATAACATCAACGTGACCGTGCCGACCGTGGCCGAGCGCAGTGGGGATTTTTCGAGGACGCTCGATGCCTCGGGCAATGTAATCCGCGTTTACGATCCCCTGACCACCCGTCCCGATCCGGCTCGCGCCGGCAGCTATATCCGCGATCAATTCCCCGGCAACCGGATTCCTCCCTCCCGGTTCGATCCCATCGCGCTCAAGATTCTCGAGTACTACCCTCTGCCCAACCGCACTACCCGGACCCAGAATTTCGCCATGAACAACACGCGCAAGGACGATCTGTGGCGCATTTTCGGGCGCCTGGACCATGTGCTCGGCTCCAAGCACCGCCTGTTTTTCACTCACGGGCGGCAGAATCGCGAGCGCGATACGCCCGGTGTCAATATTGCCTTCCCGGGCGAGGGGACCAATGGGGAGCAGGGCTGGATCGCCGACGAACGGCACACCACCGTGCTCAGTGACACGGTCACCTTCCGGCCCAACCTGCTGGGCGAGTTCCGGATCAATGCGGCGCAGAGCGTCATCCGGACCAGGCCGCGCAGCGCCGGCTTCGATTTCACGCAGCTCGGCCTGCCACAGTACTTGAAGGCGCAGGCCCGCCAGCTCATGTTCCCGCGGATCGAGCCGAGCGACGTGGTGGCGCTGGGACCCAACCGCGCCTCCTACTTCACCGATTCCGAGTATCCCATCGAAGGGCAGGCTCACCTGACCTGGGTGCGCAGCGCCCATTCGCTGAAGGCCGGGTTTGTGCGTACCTTCCATGCCTTCAACGTCACCCGGGCGGAGCGGCCCAGCGGTTTGTACTCGTTCGGGCGGGCCTTCACCCAAGGCCCGAACCCGGCTTCCGCCAGCGCTACGGCAGGCTTCGGCGTGGCCACTTTGCTCTTGGGCGCGCCTACCGGCGGCCAGTTCTCGCTGGACCCGTCCCTGGCTTGCTCTCAGAAATACACCGCGTGGTACGTGCAAGATGACTGGAAGGTTCTGCCTTCGCTGACGTTGAACCTCGGTCTGCGGTGGGAATACCAGACGCCCTGGACCGACCGCTTCAACCAGCTCGCCTGGTTCGATCCCAATGCGATCGAGCCGCTGACCAAGGCCAAAGGGACGCTGCGCTTCGCCGGTCGCGACGGCAACCCACGCGAACAAACCGACCCTGACAGGAACAATTTTGCTCCGCGCTTCGGGCTGGCGTGGCGGTTCCAGGAAAAAACGGTCTTGCGCGCCGGCGGCGGGGTGTTTTACACGCCCGGCTCGGGCGGCATCGGCGCGGGCGCCAGCGATTTGGGCAGCGGCTTTCTGACGCAGACTGCCGTTTATCTTGGCCCGCCGCCTGCTGCGCCCAACACGCCGCCAGCCGGCGCCTCGCTGGCCGATCCCTTCAAGACCGGGCTCATCCAGCCGCCTACGACGGGCGTGGGCAGCAGCGTCAACACCGCCTTCCGCGAATGGATCACGCCTGTCATGTACCAGTGGAACGTGAACATCCAGCGCATGCTGGCGTCGGACACCCTGATCGAAGCCTCTTGGATCGGCAGCCGCGGGCTGCGCTTGTGGGTGAACCGCTCGCGGACGGCAGTCTCGACCCAATATCTGTCGCTGGGCCCGAAGCTCGACGAGCTGGTGGACAATCCCTGGTACGGGATCATCCCCACCGGGACGCTGAGCGCAAAGCAGGTGCGCCTGTCACAACTGCTCCAGCCGTTCAATCACTACACCGGGGTGAGCCGCTTCCGTGACGCGGTGGGCGATTCCGTCTACCATGCATTTGCTCTTCGCTTCGAGAAACGGGCCACCCGCAACCTCACCCTGCACGCTGCCTACACCATCGGCAAGCTGATTGACACGGTGCAGGAACGTTTCTCGGGCCGCACCTCGCTGGTGGATCCCAATAACCTGCGAGCCTCGCGTTCCATCGCCGACTACGACCGCTCACAGTACTTCGTAACCAGTTACATCTACGAGCTGCCCTGGGGCCGCGGCAAGCGGTGGCTTCAGCAGGGCCCGCTGGCGGCCATCGTAGGCAACTGGCAGATCAGCGGAATTACAACCTTCGGCGCCGGAATGCCGGTTCCCATCACGGCTCCCAGCAACACGCGGTTGCCGGGCGTGGGTGGGTATGCCGACCGCTTGCGATCCGGGTACTTGCCCCCCGACCAGCGCACTCTCGATCGTTGGTTCGACACTAAGGCTTATGCGACGCCCGCGCTTTACACCTTCCCCACGGGCTCGCGCACCGAGCCGGACGTCCGGACGCCGGGCATCAAGACGTTCGACATTTCGCTCAGCCGCATCCAGAAGATCGGCGAGCGGGTGAGCCTGCAATTCCGGGCTGAGTTCTTCAACGCTTTCAACACGCCGCAGTTCGGAAGCCCGACCAGCTCGGTAACGAGCGTGGACTTCGGCAGGATCCTTTCCGCCAGCGGTGAGCGCAACATCCAGTTCGGCTTGCGGCTGGCCTATTGACGGCCGGCCGCAGGCCTGCTTATTCTCGGAGAGACGCTGTCGCCGATGAGCTGAACGCAATAGGGAGAAAATTCATGTTGCTGCGCACTCTGATCGCTGTTTACTGTATCGCCGCGGCATCCTGCGCCGCCGGGCCGGTGAAAATCCCCAAGCACGTGCTGGCCTTTTACTACGGCTGGTACGGCAACCCGCAGGTGAGCGGCAAGTGGATCCACTGGAAGGACGTGGACGAGAGCAACAAGAAGATCGCCAGTTCCACTAACTGGCCCCTGCTGGGCGCCTACGACAGCCACGATCCCAAGCTAGTGGACCAGCACTTCCGCTGGGCAAAGGAGGCGGGCCTGACCGGGTTCATCGTTTCCTGGTGGCGGCAGGGGGATTTTCACGATGAGGGAATGCCACTCATGCTGGATACGGCGGCCCACTACGGCATGAAGATCACCATTTACTACGAGACGGTCCCGCCCCGCGGGGATCCGAAGCCCGAGGGGGCAGTGCAAGACCTGCTTTATCTGCTCGGCAAGTACGGGAAACATCCGGCCTGGCTAACTGTGGACGCCAAACCAGTATTCTTCATTTATGGCCGCGCGCTCAACGAAATCAAACTGGACGGGTGGAAGCAGGTTATCGCGGAGGTCAACGCGAAGTACCCGGGCGGCGCTGTCTTCGTAGGCGACCGCATATCCGCGGAGGCGGCGCAGGTTTTCGACGGCATTCACACTTACAACGTAACCGGGCGCACCAAAGGCATGACGCCTGACGAGCTGCACAAGTGGGCTCGCGAGTTCTATCCCATGACGGTGAAAACGGCTGGATCGAAGATCGCGGCGGTCACGGTCATTCCCGGCTACGACGATCACAAGCTGGGACGGCCCGAACCGCGTCCCATCACTTCGCGGCACAACGGCGAGACCTACCGTATCCTTTGGGAGGAGGCCATCGCCGCCGGGCCGGATTGGGTGCTGATCACGAGCTGGAACGAATGGCACGAGGGTAGCGAGATCGAACCCTCGCGCGAGTACGGCGACCGCGCCCTCGAGCAGACGAAAGTTTTTGCGCGGCGCTTCCTGAAATTACCGCCGAGGACCGTCTCGCAACCCTGAAGCAGCGCCACAACGCAGCGCTCAGCCGTTCCCCAGAGTGGCGAGGATCTTTCCGCTTTCTTCCTCGAGCCCGGCGTGCAGGCTGTTGCCATGGGCATCCATGGTGACGATGCACAGGAAGTCCTTGACCTTCAGATACCACATCGCCTCGGGGATACCGAATTCCATCAGATAGACGCCCAGCACTTTCTCCACCGCGCGGGCGTAGAACTGGGCCGCGCCACCGATGGCGTGCAGGTAGACGGCGCCGCATTCCTTCATGGCTTCGGCAGTGCGGGGGCCCATGCCGCCCTTGCCGATCACGCCGCGCAGCCCGTAGCGGCGGATGATTTCTCCCTGGTAGGGCTCTTCGCGTGCGCTGGTGGTGGGGCCGGCGGCTTTGGTGATCCACTCCTCGCCCTGCTTGAGCATGACCGGGCCGCAGTGGTAAATGATCGCGCCGTTCAGCTCCACGGGCGGGGCGTTCTTCATCAGATACGCGTGGACTGCGTCGCGACCCGTGAAAATTTCGCCATTGATCAGAACCACGTCGCCCACTTTCAGCGCCCGCACGGCCTCTTCGGTGAGTGGCGTGCGCAGCACGATCTCGCGGCCGGTGAGCGGGAAGCCGGTCTCTCTGGCCATGCGCTCCACCGGGCGTTCAGGGTCGCGGTAGAGCCAACCCAGGATGGCGCCGCTCGATGGATCCAGCCGCACCCCCAAGCGGCGGTAAGCCCAGCACTCGTAAGCGACCGAGACGAAGAACGATGCCGGCAGGCGGTTGGCCGCCGTGATCTTGCAGCCGATCAGCGTGGTGCGGCCGCCGAATCCCATGGGGCCTATCCCCAGCTTGTTGGCCTCTTCCATGATGCGGGTCTCGAGGGCGGCCAGTTGCGGGTGGGGGTTCACGTCATCGAGCGGCCGGAATAGCTGGTACTTGGCCAACGTGTAGCCGTGCGCGCGGTCGCTGCCGATGCACACGCCAACGACACCGGGAGCGCAGCCGTAGCCCTGGGCCCTCCAGACGGCGTGCAGGATGCACTTGCGCACGCCTTCCAAGTCGCGATCGGCGCGGCCCAGATGATCCAGCTCGCAGGGCAGCGAGTACTGCGCGTTCATGTTCTCGCAGCCGCCGCCTTTCAGGATCAGCCGGACCTCGATTTCGTCCTTTTCCCACTGCTCGAAGTGGAGGATAGGCGTCTCCACGCCCAGGTTGTTCCCCGTGTTCTTCCCGGTGATCGAGTCCACCGAGTTGGGGCGCAGTTTGCCCAGGCGGGTAGCCTCGGCGATGGCCTCGCGCACGGCAGCAGCTATTTGGAGCTGGTTGACGCCAACCGGCGTGTGGATGACGAAGGTCGGCATGCCCGTGTCCTGGCAGATGGGGCCCTCGTCCTCGTACGCCATGTCGACGTTGCTGGCGATGATGGAAAACGCTTGAGCTGCTTGGGTGGCCGGTTCCTCCCGGGTGAGCACCGCGCCCATGACGGCGCGCACGTCGGGCGGCAGATTGACCGAGGTCTCGGTGACCAGCTTCAGCAGGCTGTCGCGCAGGAATTGCATCGTGGTCCTCCCGAAAGACTCTTTCATGGTATCGCGGCTTTGAGCGTCCGGTGCGAAGCCAAGAAAAAGGTGTTTACAGGTGGGGCTCCACTGGGTTATAAGAGTTTCATGAAAACGACAGCGGCGAGTTTGGTGCTTTCCGCCGTCGCGCTGATCTGGACGGCGCGGCCGGCTGCTTCGCAACCTACGATCAACCAGGGCGGCATAGTGAACGCTGCTAGCTACGCCCCGCCCGGCTTGCCGAACTCAGCGATCGCGCAAGGGTCGATCTTCGTGATCTTCGGCAGGAACCTCGGCCCCGGACAGCTCGTTCAGGCCACTTTCCCGTTAGGTACATCCCTGGCGGGCACCTCTGTGCGGGTAAGCGTGGGGGGGCAGACCGTGGATTGCTATATGGTCTACACCTCGGCAGGTCAGGTGGCGGCGATCTTGCCCTCCCGCACGCCGACGGGCTCCGGCACGGTTACGGTGACGTACAACAATCAGACCAGCACCCCGGCGCCGATCACGGTGACCAATACAAGCTTCGGCATTTTCACTGTGAGCCAGTCCGGGATGGGCCCCGGGGTGGTTACGGACGCCCAAGCCTATCATGTGATGTTGATTACCCGTCCGGCGTCGGCAGGTCAGTGGTTAACGCTGTGGGGAACCGGGTTGGGTCCCGTGGACTTCGATGAGTCGCGACCCGGGTCCGTCGTGCGCGACCTGCGCCCGCCGGACTTTCAAGTTCTGGTCGGCGGCCGTCCCGCTAACGTGAATTTCGGCGGGCGTGCCCCGAACTGGCCTGGACTCGATCAGGTTAACTTCCAAGTGCCCGCCGGGCTGGAGGGCTGCTATGTTCCCGTCGCGGTGCGTGCCCGGGGAGTGGTCAGTAATTTCGTGACTATCCCGATTTCGACGCGCCCGGACCGCTGTTCGGATCCCATGAGCTTCAGCGAAGACGACTTCCGTTTCATCGGCGAGGGCAAGGAGTTCCGCATGGGCGAGATTGCCCTGACGCGCATCGACATGGGATTGCCCCCAGGTCTGCCCGTGTCAAGCTTCCGTAGCGACGACGGTACGGCCAGTTTCGCCAAATACGACTTTTCCAGGATCGTCCGCTCGCGCGGCGTTTCGGCGGCTGCGCCGTTCGGCCAGTGCGTGGTCTATTCGTTCAGCGGCCAGGAGTTCAACCCCGAGGTGGATCCCATCCAGCCGGTGGGGTTGGACGCGGGTCCGGTCCTCAAATTGACCGGTCCCAAGGGGACCAAGCAGCTCCCGCGCCGGGAACCTGGCTACTACCAGGCCAATCTTGGCGGCGGCATGCCCGGCACGCCCGGGGCGCAGCCTGAATATCTCGATCCGGGGACTTACACGGTGGACAATGGCGCTGGTGGCGCGGACGTCGGCCCGTTCACCGCGCGGCTGACCATCGAGAGGCCGGTAGTCTGGGACCGCGCTTCCGTAGCTGACGCGGTTTCCCGTACGCAGGATCTGCTCATTCGTTGGAGCGGAGGAACGGCGGGCGACTGGGTGGAAATCATAGGAATCTCCACTCGCACGAACCCCGATGCCGGAGCGGCGTTCATGTGCACGGAGCGGGCCACGGCGGGCAGCTTCATCGTTCCGGCCTGGATCCTTTCCGCGCTTCCGCCCAGCGCCCCGTCCGGCGGCATGCTCATGGTAGGCAGCTCGCCGTTGATGGAGCGCAACAAGTTCAACGCGCGCGGCCTGGATGTCGGCTATTTCGTGCATTTCTCGCTCACCAGCAAGATG